>CALKYL010000190.1 GCA_938003515.1 uncultured bacterium | reverse complement strand
GGGCCGACCCGGGCGCCGCGGTGGCCGCGCGCAGCGCGCGCGCGGCGCCGAGGTAGCCGGCCGCCTCGCGACGGCACGCGGGGCACTGCACGAGGTGCTCCCGCACGGCCTCCAGCCGCCCCTTCGGCAGCTCGTCGCCGACGAAGCCCGGCAGCGACGCCGCGACGCGCCGGCACCCGCGTGGTGGCGCGCTCACGGCTCCTGCCTCCCGGACGCCGCGTCGAGCCCGCGCTCCCAGTGCTCGCGGAAGACCTGCCGGCCGCGGTGCAGGCGCCAGCGCGCCGTCGCGTGCGTGATCTTGAGGATCGGCGCGATCTCGCGGCACGACAGCCCGTGGATGTCGCGCAGCACGAGCACGGCGCGGAACTTCGCGTCGAGCCGCTCGAGCACCGACCAGACCAGCTGGTGCTGCTCGGCCCGCTCCAGCTGCTCGGTCGCTTCGCCCTCCCTGCCGTCGGGCAGCGCCGCGCCGAGCTCGTCGAGGCTGCTCGCCGGCGCGCCCTTGCGCTTGCGCAGGTGGTCGATCGCGAGGTTCATGACGATGCGATAGAACCAGGTGTAGAAGCTGCGCGCGTAGTCGAAGCGGTCGAGCGAGCGGTAGAGCCGCACGAACGCCTCCTGCACGATGTCGCGCGCGTCCTCGGCGCGGCCGACCACGTGGAACGCGATCCAGAACGCGCGCTTCTGGTAGCGCGCGACGAGCGCCGCGAACGGGTCGTCCTGCCCCGAAAGGCTGCGCCGCACCAGCTCGGCGTCCGACAGCGTCGCGTCCTGGGCGAGGTCCTGGACGGGACCGGGCAGCCGCCCAGGCAGGCCGTTCCAGGCGTCCGGCGACGCGGACTCGGCGCGCGCGCGGGCGAGGCGAGGGGAGAACGGGCGCTGCAGCTCCATGACGGGGACGGGCCGCGCCGGGGGTCGCGGCCGGCGGAGTCTACGTGGGGTGGCCGCGCGGTGTGGGCGCCGTTGCAAAACTCCCCGGTCGGGGCGCCGAGGCGCCCGCCGCGGGTCAGACCGAGACCGGCACGCCCATGCCGCGGAACTTGCGGTAGCGCTGCTCGAGCAGCTCCGCGGTCGGCAGCGCCTGCAGCTCCGGCAGCCACGCCTCGAGCTGCTCGCGCACCCGCTGCACGGTGCCCTTCGGGTCCTTGTGCGCCCCGCCGAGCGGCTCGTCGATCACCTTGTCGACCAGACCGAGCCGCAGCAGGTCCTTGCTGGTCAGCTTGAGCGCGTCGGCCGCCTCCGGCGCCTTGTCGCCGCTCTTCCACAGGATCGCGGCGCAGCCCTCCGGGCTGATGACCGAGTAGTAGCTGTTCTCGAGCATGCCGACGCGGTCGCCGACGCCGATGCCCAGCGCGCCGCCCGAGCCGCCCTCGCCGATGACCAAGGACACGATCGGCACCTCGATCGCGAACATCTCGAGGATGTTGCGCGCGATCGCCCCCGCCTGGCCGCGCTCCTCGGCGCCGATGCCCGGATACGCGCCCGGCGTGTTGATGAAGGTGACGATCGGCAGCTTCAGCTTCTGCGCCAGCTGCATCTTCTGCAGCGCCTTGCGGTAGCCCTCGGGGTGCGCGCAGCCGAAGTTGCACGCGAGGCGGTCCTTGACGGTCTTGCCCTTGCGGTGGCCGACCAGCAGGAACCGGTGGCGCCCCATCGTCGCGAGGCCGGTGATGATCGCGCGGTCGTCGCCGAACACCCGGTCGCCGTGCAGCTCGACGAAGTCGTCGAGCATCATCTGCACGTAGTCAGTCGTCATCGGGCGGTCGGCGTGCCGCGCGACGTTGACGCGCTCCCACGGCGAGAGCTGCGCGTAGACCTCGGCGGTCTGTCGCCGCAGCCGGTCCTCGAGCAGTTCGATCTCCCCCTGCAGCTCGAGGTGCGAGCCGCTGTTCAGCCGGCGCAGCTCGTCGATCTTCGTCTGCAGGTCGATCAGCGGACGCTCGAAGGCGAGCCCGTCGGCGACGGCCGACTTGGTCGAGGAATCGCTCATGGGACGTCGCATGGTAGGAGGCGTCGGCCACCCGGGCCAGCGGGATCGGCCAGTGGCCCGCCCTGCGTGCCGGCGGGCCTACAGCCCGTATTCCTTGATCTTGCGATACAGCGTGCGCTCGCTGACGCCCATCGCCTTGGCCGCCTTCTGCCGGTTGCCGCCGCACAGCTCGAGGCTGACGCGGATGTGGTGGCGCTCGACCTCCTGCCAGGTGCGGCCGGCGAGGAACTGCCAGGCGTCCTGGTCCGCCGGCAGCGGGGCCCAGATCTCCGGCGGCAGGTCCGAGCGGGTCAGGATGTTGCCCTTGCTGCGCACCACCATCGACTCGACGGCGTTCTTCAGCTCGCGCACGTTCCCGGGCCAGTCGTACTGCACCAGCGCGACGAGCGCCTCGCGGTCGATCGACTCGACGTGCTTGTGGTGCACGTCGGCGAAGTGGCGCAGGAAGTGCTCGACCAGCAGCTTGATGTCGCTCTTGCGGTCCTTGAGCGCCGGCAGCTCGATGGTGACGACCTTGAGCCGGAAGTAGAGGTCCTGGCGGAAGACGCCGTCCTTGACGCGCTGCACGAGGTCGGCGTTGGTCGCCGCGAGCACGCGCACGTCGACCGGCCGCATCCGGTTGTCGCCGAGCCGCGCGACCGACCGCTCCTCCAGCACGCGCAGCAGCTTGATCTGCGTCGGCAGCGGCATCTCGCCGACCTCGTCGAGCAAGAGGGTGCCGCCGTTCGCGTACTCGAACTTGCCCTCGCGGTCGGCGACCGCGCCCGTGAACGCGCCCTTGACGTGCCCGAACAGCTCGCTCTCGATCGTGCCCTCGGACATGCCGCCGCAGTTGATCGCGACGAACGGCTTCTTCTGGCGCGGCGACAGGTTGTGCACCGCGCGCGCGACCAGCTCCTTGCCGGTGCCCGACGGGCCGAGGATCAGCACCGACGCGGCGGTGCCCGCGATCTGGCGCACGAGCGCGAGCACGCGCTGCATCTTCGGGTCCTGGCCGACGATGCCCTCGATGCCGAACGCGCGCTCCAGCTGGCCGCGCAGGTCGTCGTAGGCGACGTCCTTCTCGTGGTCCTCGAGCGACTTCTTGACCTTCGCGCGCAGGTCGGCGAGGTCGACCGGCTTCTCGACGTACTAGGTCGCGCCGCGCTCCATCGCCTGCACCGCGACGTCGCGGCTGCCGTGGCCGGTCAGCATGACGACGCGGCAGTTCGCATACGTCTCGCGCGCGGCGTCGAGCACCGCGAAGCCGTCCGTGTCCTTCATGACGAGGTCGGTCACGACGACGGCGAAGCGTCGCTCGGCGAGCAGGCGCACCGCCTCCGCGCCGCCGCCCGCGACGGTGATCTCCACCGGCAGCACCTCCAGCGCCTCGACCAGCGCCTCGCGCAGCGCCTCGTCGTCGTCGACGACCAGGATCGGATCGGTCTTCACGGCCTGGACTCCGTCGCCTCGGCGGGCGGCGCGGGCAGCCGCAGCGTGAACTGCGTGCCGCGGCCGACCTCGGACTCCATCGACAGCGTGCCGCCGTGCTCCTCGGCGACCCGGCGCACGGTCGGCAGCCCGAGGCCGGTGCCGTTCTTCTTGGTGCTGAAATACGGCTCGAACACCCTGGGCGCGTGCTCGCGCTGGATGCCGGCGCCGGTGTCGGTCACGCGCACGCAGACGAACGCCCCGTCGCGCACCGTCGAGACGAGCACCTCCCCACCGGCGGGCGTCGCGTCCTTGGCGTTGCGCAGCAGGTTGCCGACGGCCGCCTGCACGTGGTCCCAGTCGACCGGCACCGAGCCGACCGCCGCGTCCGGGTAGAAGCGCAGCGACAGCTTCGCGTCGCGCATCTCGGGCTCGTGGAACTCGACGAGCGCCTGCAGGCGCGCGTTGAGGTCGACGGGCACGAGCTTCGGCTCCGGGGCGCGCGCGTAGCTGAGGAACTCCTCGAGGATCTTCTGCAGTCGCCGCACCTCGGCTTCGACGGTGGCGAGGCGCTTCTGCGTGCGCTTGTCGCGCGTCGTCTCGGGCGCCTTGAAGTCCTCGAGCACGAGCTGCAGGTTGAGGCCGATCGTGCTCAGCGGATTGCGCACCTCGTGCGCGAAGCCCGCCAGCAGGCTGCCGAGCTGCGCGAGCCGCTGCGTGCGGATCCTGGCGAGCCGCTCTTCACGCGCCGGGGTCGACATCGAGAGCGAGCAACATAGGCAACGCGTCGGGCGAAAGCTCGCGTCCGGCGGGGGTTTCGCCGGGACGCGGTGTTATGGTCCCCGCCGATGCCGCTCTGCCGCCAACCGCTCGCCTCCGCCGACCGCGCGGCGCTGTGCGCGGACGTCGTCGCCCGGCTGCAGCGGTCCGAGCTGTGCGTGCTGCCGACCGAGACCGTCTACGGGCTGACCGTGCTGCCGGGCAACGACGAGGCGGTCCGCGCGGCGCGCGCGTTGAAGGGCCGGGGCGGCGACCGGCCGTTCACGTGGCACGTCGCCGAACGCGATCAGCTGGCCCGGCTCGGCGCGGTCGTGCCGCCGCGCGTCGAGCGCCTGATCGAGCGCTACTGGCCCGGCCCGCTGACGCTCGTGCTCGCGAACGGCGACGGCGCCGCGGTCGGCGTGCGCCAGCCCGCGCACGACTTCACGCGCGCCGTGATCGCGGCCGCGGGCGAGCCCTTGTGGCTGACCAGCGTCGACGACGGCGAACAGCCGCCGCTCGTCGACCCCGACGAGATCGCCGCGCGCTACCGGGACGAGGTCGCGCTCCTGGTCGACGACGGGCCGTCGCCCCTCGGCTCCCCGTCGACCGTCGTGCGCGCCACCGGCGGCCGCCTCGAGGTGCTGCGCGAGGGCATCCTCTCGGCCACCGAGGTGCTGACCTCGGCCGCGGATCTCCTTCTCTTCGTGTGCACCGGCAACACGTGCCGGTCGCCGCTCGCCGAAGCGTTCGCGCGCCGCGCGACCGGCGCGGCGCTCGGCGTCGACCCGCAGCACGTGCTCGCCGCCGGCTACGCGTTCGCGAGCGCCGGCACGGGCACGGCGCCGGGCTGGCCCGCCAGCGACGGGAGCCTCGCGGTCGGCGGCGAGGTCGGGCTGGACCTCACCGCGCACCGCAGCCGCGCGGTCGACGCCGACCTGTGCCGCCGGGCGCGGCGCATCTACTGCCTCACCGACAGCCACCGGCGGGCGCTGCTGGCGGAGTTCCCCGACGCCGCGGAGCGGGTCGCGATGCTGCGGCCGGACGGGCTCGACATCGCCGATCCCTACGGCGGCGACCTGCGCGCCTACCGCCGCGCGCGCGACGAGATCCGCGCCGCGGTCGAGGCCCGCGCCGGCGACTGGCTGACGCGGAGCTGACCGGCCCGGCGGCGGCGGCGGCGGCGAGGTCTCCAAAGTCGGCGTCGCGGGCCGGCACCAACGCGGGGGGGGTGACGAGAAGCCGCATGAAGCGCCGCTTCTCCATCACCGGATGGCCCATGTAGTCGCCGGACTCGGGCAGGTCCTTCAGCACGATCGTGCCGCCGCCGAGCCGCACGTCGGCGGCGATCTTCAGGTGGCCGCTGATCCCGACCTGACCGGCGAGCACGCAGCGGTCGCCGATCTGCGTCGAGCCCGCGACCATCGCGCCGGCGGCCATGACGACGTCTTCGCCGATGGTGCAGTTGTGCGCGACGTGGCACAGGTTGTCGATCTTCGTGCGCGCCCGGACGAGCGTGACGCCGAGCGTGCCGCGGTCGATCGCGGAGCCGGCGCCGAGCTCGACGTCGTCCTCGAGCACGACGGCGCCCAGCTGCGGCACCTTGATCCACCGTCCGCGTTCGTGCGCGTAGCCGAAGCCGTCGGACCCGACGACGCTGCCGGCCTGCAGGATGACGCGGTCGCCGATGCGCACGTGGTGGTAGACCGTCGCGTTCGGATACAGGACGCAGTCGCGGCCGAGGCTCGCGTCGTCGCCGACCGACACGCCCGCCATCACGACCGTGCCGGCGCCGATGCGGCAGCGCCCGAGCACCGCGTGCGGGCCGACGTCGACCGGCGCCTCGAGCTCGGCCTCGGGGTGCACGACCGCGGTCGGGTGCACGCGGTGCTCGGTCGCGCGCGGCGTCGGATGGAAGAGGCTGGCGACCTTCGCGTAGGCGACGTCGACGTCGTCGACGACGATCAGCGACGCCTTGGTGTCGATCTCCTCCCGCGACAGCAGCGCGCCGGCAGACGTCGCGGCCGCCGCCGCGTGGTAGCGCGCGTGGCGCACGAAGCCGATGCGGTCCGGGCCGGCGTCGCGCAGGTCGCCGAGCCCGACGATGCGACGGGAGCCGTCGCCGAGGAGACGTCCGGACACGAGCTCGGCCAGCTGGGCGACGGTCACGTCGGTCATGGCTTGCGATTATGCAGAGCGCGCAGCCGATCCGCCGCATCGAGTCGCGCGGAAGCGGGGCCGTCGGGGTCGTACGGCACGCGGTCGCCGACCGCGGCCCGGAGCG
>CALKYL010000189.1 GCA_938003515.1 uncultured bacterium | reverse complement strand
AGTCCTTAAGTGACTACTTCCCCTTGTTCTTCTGCCGCGGCCCGCGCAGCGGCCCGTCGACCGCGACGGCCCGCTCGGCGCGGTGATCGGCGTGCTGGGATCGATGAAGCTCGCCGTCTGGCTGCTGCTGATCCTGGCGCTCTTGACCTGGCTCGGCACGCTCGCGCAGAAGACGCGCAGCACCTACGACGTGCAGCGGGAGTACTTCGAGTCCTGGTTCGTGCTCGCCGAGCTGCCGCTGTCGGTCTGGGGCAACGCGTTGATCGAGCAGAAGGACGGCACGCCGTGGCCGGTGGTCCTGCCGTTGCCCGGCGCGTATCCGGTGCTGCTGCTGCTGTTCGTCAACCTGGTCGTCGGCGGCCTCGTGCGGCTCAAGTGGCAGGCCCGCCGCGCGGGCGTGCTGGTCATCCACGTCGGCATCGCGCTCCTGCTGCTCGCCGGCGGCGTCAAGCTGCACAGCTCCTACGCCGGCGCGCTGGCGCTCTACGAGACGCCGGCCGACGGCAACCGGGCGCCCGACCGCGTCTACGAATCGTCCCGCTTCGTCAGCTTCCACGACTACGAACTCGTGCTGATGCGCGACGCCGGGGACCGCATCGAGGAGCGCGTCGTCCCGGAGCACGTGCTCTGGAGCGCCCGCGACGACGGCAGCGTGACGCTGCGCGCCGACGGCGTGCCGTTCACGGTGCGGGTGACCAACTGGATCGACCACGCGCGCGCGCTGCCGAAGGGCCCGATGTTCAACACGGTGCGGCCGGTCGTCGACGGCGCCTTCCTGCGCGAGGAGTCGTGGCCGCCGGGCGTGCAGCCCAAGAGCGAGGCGGAGTTCGCCGGCTGCTACGTCAGCGTGTTCGCCAAGGACGGCGAGCGACACGACGCCATCCTCTGGGGCGTGCCGCGGCTGCCGCACGATCGCAACGGCTACCCGTTCACGTTCGAGGTCGCCGGCGAGCGGTGGGGGCTCGACCTCCGTCACGTCGTGTTCGACCTGCCCTTCTCGCTGACGCTCGACCGGTTCCAGAAGCTCGACCACCCGGGCTCGACGATGCCGCGGGACTTCCGCAGCTTCGTGCGCGTCGACGACGGCTCGGCACAGCGCGAGGCGCAGGTGTTCATGAACAACCCGCTGCGCAAGGACGGCTACGTCGTCTACCAGACCAACTGGGGGCCGCAGCCGATGGGTGGCCCGCCGTGGTACTCGGTGTTCGAGGTCTCCTACAATCCGTCCGATATCTGGCCGGCGCTCGCCTGCGGCGTGATCGCGCTCGGCCTCCTGGTGCACTTCGGCCTCAAGCTCTGGCGCTTCCTGCAGTCGTCGGCCCGCCAGTCGCTGCAATCCTGAATCCGGTCCCTCGATGAGACACCTGAAGACGTTGTCGGGCGCCCTCGCCGCGCTGCTGACGCTCGCGGCCGCCGGCTGCGGCAACCGCACGCCGCGCGTCGACGCCCCGCTCGAGCGCACGACGCCGTGGCCCGCGGACCTCGTCGAGACGATGGCCACGGTCCCCGTCCAACACGACGGCCGCGTCATGCCGCTGTCGACGCTGGCCGCGTTCACGCTCTACTCGGTGCACGGTCGCCGCGACCTCAAGTTCGTCACGTCGGACGGCGAGGGCCGCGACGTCGCCGTCAAGCTCGATCCCACCGAGTGGCTGCTCGACGTCTGGTGCCATCCGCGCCAGGCCGCGGTCTATCCGCTGTTCCGGATCGAGAACGTCGGCGTGCTCGACGCGCTCGGCTTCCAGAACGACGGCCAGAAGCAGGGCTTCGAGTACCTGTCCTACGGCAAGCTGCTCGGCAAGGGCGAGAAGCTGCAGGACCTCGCGAGCACGTACCGCCAGAAGCCCCAGGAGCAGCGCAGCGAGGTCGAAGAGCACCTCGTGCAGCTGTTCGGGCAGCTGCTCTCCTACCACCAGCTGCACCGGCTCGTCGAAGCGTTCCAGTTCGACCTGCCGCTGCGCGGCGACGCGCTGCGCGCGGCGCTCGGCGGCCGCGAACGCATCCGGCTCGCCGAGCTGATGCGGGAGGCGGACGCGTTCCGCGCCTACGTGCGTGGCGTCGGCGACGACATCGAGGCCGAGCAGCACGGCAACCTCGGGGAGGTGCTGTCGTTCCTCAACGTCGCCTCCCAGGCGACGAACGGGCCCGCGATGCTGCCGCCGATCGAACCGCGCAGCGCGCGCGAGACGTGGCTCTCGCTCGGCGAGGCGGTCGACATGGCCGTGCGCGGCCGCGTGGCGCCCGCGCACGTCGCGATGGTCGAGCATCTGCAGACCGCGCTGATGGCCGACGATCCGGCCGCGCGCACCCGCGCGTTCTCGGCCTATCGCGAGGCCGGCGCGGGCGCCGCCGAGGCTCGCGCCGAGCTCGGCTCGGTCGAGCTGGAGAGCCACTACTACGCGGCCAACTGGCACGTCCGCGCGCGGCTGGAGTTCCTGCGCGGCTTCCTGATCGCGGTGGACGGGTGGGTGCTGCCGAAGAGCCGGTTGGTCTGGTGGGCGGCGATGGCGGTCAGCGCCGGCGCGCTCGCTATGCTCGTCGCCGACATCTGGCTGCGCTGCCTGATCACCGGCTACGGCCCGATCCAGCGCCTCTACGACACGTTCATGTTCATCGCCGGCACCGGGGCCCTGCTGCTGCTGATCGCCGAGTGGGTGCTGCCGCGGCGCATCGCGCTGGCGCTGGCGCCCGCGTTCGGGGCGCTGTTGATCCTGTGCGCGCGGCTCTTCGAGGTCTCGCGGGGCGAGGACACGTTGAGCCCGCTGCCGGCCGTGCTGCTCAGCAACTTCTGGCTCGCCGTGCACGTGCCGACGATCAACATCGGCTACGCCGCGGCGCTCGTCGCGGCGCTGGTCGCCAACGCGTGGATCGTCGTCCGGGTGCTGCGCTTCGCGGCGCCGCAGCAGGCGCTGCCGAAGGCGCTGGTGCGGGTCGCCTACGGCATCACGTGCTTCAGCCTCGCGACCTCGGTCGTCGGCACGATCCTCGGCGGCGTCTGGGCGAACGACTCCTGGGGCCGCTTCTGGGGCTGGGACCCGAAGGAGAACGGCGCGCTCTTGATCTGCCTCGCCCAGATCGCGCTGCTGCACGCGCGGTTCACGGGCATGGTGCGCGACACGGGCTTCGTGCTCGCGACCGGCGCGACCGGCATGGTCGTCGTGTTCTCGTGGTTCCACACCAACCTGCTGCAGGTCGGCCTGCACAGCTACGGCTTCTCGGCCGGGCTGCGCGACGCG
>CALKYL010000188.1 GCA_938003515.1 uncultured bacterium | reverse complement strand
GCCACGGCTACATCGGCACCGAGCACCTGCTGCTCGGCCTGACCCGCGAGCGCGACAGCGTCGCCGGCCGGGTGCTGGGCCGGCTCGGCGTGCGCCTCGACGCGGCGCGGAAGGAGGTGCTCCTGTTCGTCGGCGAACGAGGCGACGCCGACCGCAAGCCCATTCGCTCGGACGCCGTCGCGCGGGCGCAACGCTACCGGACGCTTGTGACGCTGCTCGCCGCGCGGCCCGTCCCGGGCAGCGCGTACGTCGTGTTGCCGCCGCCTCCCGGAGCCGGCGGCGACGGCCGACCCGACGACCGCGCCTGGCTGCTCTACCGCGACGTCGTGCAACCGGCGCTGCGGGACGCCGGCGCGAAGGAGGTGGCGTGCAGCCGGGATCCGGCCGGGGCCGTCCCGCCGGCCGAGCGCCTGCTGCGCGCCGCGGTCCCGGTCGTCGTCGCGATCGACCGCGACCCCGATGTGCTGTTCGCGCTCGGCTTCGCGCTCGGCCGGCTCGCCCAACCGATCGTCCTGGCCGCGAATCCCGCCGACCTGCCGCCGCCGGCGCAATCGGCAGCGGTCCTGCAGGTGGCCTTCGACGCCGCGGGCCTCGCAGCGCTGCGCGAGCAGCTGACCGCGATCGCCCGCGAACGCTTCGAGCGGCCGCGCGGCGCCGGGGACGCCGGCAGCTGACAGGACGGCGACCTGCGAGAGAGGCGTGGTCACCGCATGTCTCGGGGAGCGGCTGGACGTCCGGCACCCGAGCCGGTGCGATACGCGCGATGCCGACGATGCGTCCAGCCCCGCTGGCGCTGCTGCTCTCGGGCCTCGCCGCCTGCGCCGCCGCCTCGCCCGAACGCACGCCGCCGGCGTTCGCGGCCGTGGCCGCGCTGCGGGCCGAGCACTACCCCGGAGCCGCCGGGATCCTGCGCGGGTTCGCGCCCGCCGACGACGACCCGGCGCTGCGCGTCGGCGACGCGGCGCTGCTCGCGCTCGCGATCCGGCGCGACGGCGTCGTCGAGCGGCAGCTGCTGCTGCTCGAGGTCACGTCGCTGCACGAGCTCACCGTGCGCATGCCGGGCGGCGCGGCGTCGGTGCGCCGGACCACGACCGCCGTCGTGACCACCACGCCCCCCGACGGCGAACCGGTGATCGAACGCCTGCAGGTGCACGACGTCGACGTGACGATGACGCGCTTCGACGAACACGGCAACGAGCTCGCCAGCGGCACCGCGGTGCTGTTCGAGGAGGGCCTGCGCGCCGGCTTCTGGCCCGACACCGACCCCGCCGCCGACGAAGCCGACCGCCGCTTCGCCAGCCTGCTGACGTATAGCCTGCAGAACCTGGCCAACAGCGAGCCGACCCTGCAGGACGTGTTGTTCGAGGTCGTCGACCCGCCGGGCCTGCTGTCGGTCGCGATGCGCTTCGGCGTCGCCATCACCGTGCACGCCGGCCGCCGGTCGACCGGATCGACCTCGGCGAACGCACCGGCCGAGCTGCCCGAGCTGCCGGGCCTCGCTGGCGCAGAGGTGCGGGTCGCGCCGCTCGACCTGACGATCAACGGCCAGGAGGCGCTCTGGTCCGATCTCCTGGTCGTGCGGCCGCAGGGCGCCTCGATGGCCTGCGGTGGACTCGTCGGCGCCATCGCGCGGCATCCGCGGGAACCGGACCGCGAAGCCGCCGTGCGCCTCTTGGCGACGCGCCGCGGGGCCCGATGAGCCGGCCCGCCGCGCCGCCGGGCAGATCGCTCGGCCCGCGGCGCGTAGCCCCCTGGCTCGCGGGAGGCCCGAAACCTGCGATGCCAGAACCCTCGGAGATCCAGGACCGCGAGCAGGCCCGCCCGAACGCCTACCCGAGCCGCACCGTGCCGAGCACCCCGCCCGGATCACAGCTCCCCCCCAGCACCCGACTCAGCGCCTTCACCTCCGGATCCGCATAGCGGTCGTAGAAGCGCTGGTTGTGCGGGCCGACCCCGTGCTCGGCCGACCAGCTGCCGCCGAACCCGACCACCGCGAGCTCGTACACCCGGTCCTGCAGCGCGCGCTTGAGCACGTCGGGCTCCGCCGCACCGGCCGCATCGTCCCGCCAGACGAGGTTGAGGTGCGTGCCGCCGTCGCCCCAGTGGCCGTAGTCGCACAGCGTCACGAACGGGAACTCGGCCGCCAGGAGCGCCTGCACCCGCGCCGTGAACGCCGGCAGCCGCGACCGCGGCACGCTGACGTCGAACGCGAGCATGCTGCGCAGGCTCTCGCTGATGTGGTGCCGCATCGCCCAGAACTCGTCGCCCTTGCCGAGCAGCACGTCGACGACCGCGTCGCCGGCGCCTTCGAGGTGGCTGCCCAGCCGCTCCTGCAGCACGTCGTCGAGCGACAGCGCCGACGCCGGCAGCGTCGTCGACAGCTCGACCAGCACCGAGTACGCCGGCAGCTCGGCGAACGGCCGGCGCAGCTCGGGCTGGTGGCGGAACACCGCCGCGAGCGCATCGGCACCCATGACCTCGAACGCCGTCAGCACGTCGCCGAGGTCGCGTTCGACCGCGCGCAGCAGCTCGAGCACCGCGTCGCCGTCGCGGCAGCCGACCAGCGCCGTGCTGCGCTGCGCCGGCCGCGGCGCCAGCTGCAGGACGGCCCGGGTCACGACCCCGAACACCCCGGTCGTGCCGGTGAACAGGTGCTTCACGTCGAGGCCGGTGTTGTTCTTGCGCAGCCGGTTGAGCTGCGAGACGACCCGGCCGTCGCCGAGCACGACCTCGACGCCGAGCAGGTTGTGGCGCACGTCGCCGTAGCGGCACAGCCGCGTGCCGCCGGTGTTGGTCGCGACCATGCCGCCGATCTGCGGATCGGCGCCGAGGTCGACCGGGAACCACAGCCCGTGCCCGGCCAGCGCCTCGTTGAGCTGGCTCAGCAGGACGCCGCCGTCGACGAGCGCGACCCGGTCGACCGGGTCGACGTCGATCGTGCGGTTGAGCCGCTCGAGGCTCAGCACCACCATCTCGCCGCTCGCGTCCGGCGTCGACGCGGCGACGAGGCCGGTGTTGGCGCCCTGCGCGACGACGCGCGCGCCGTGTTCGCGGCACAGCCGGAGCGTCGCAGCGACCTCGTCGGTCGACGCCGGCCGCGCGACGCAGCGCGCGGTGCCGTGGCCGTAGCGCCAGCCCTGCTCGAAGCGGGCGCGGTCCGCGGGCGCCGTCAGGACGCCGCGGTCGCCGAGCGCCGCCGTGAGCGCGGCGACGAGTGCGTCGCGGCCGACCACCTCGCGGGCGGGTACGTCGCGGCCGGGTGCATCGCTCATGCCTCGATCTTGCCGGGCGGCACCGCGTCGGTCACGCCGTCGCCGGCGCGCCGGGCGTCGTTCGCCGTCATCTGGAAGATCGCCGTCGCGTTGCCCGAGTCGAAGCGCAGGTCGAGCACGCCCGGCGCCTCCTCGTCGCGCGAGATGAACTCGTGGAACGAGCCCGGCACCGTCTCCGTGCACAGCGCCCCGTCGTCGCCGACGAACAGGCGCTCGACCATGGCCGCGCGGAACGCCGTCTGCCGCACGCGGCCGCTCGCCGAGACCTCGACGTCGTCCTTCATCGGCCGGCCCCGCCGGCGCTGCTCGCTCGCCGTCGCGAACACGTCGGCGACGCGGTCGGTCGCGTGGTTGAAGGCGTTGCCCTCGGTCGCGATCCAGGCCATCTCCTTCGACTCGCGCAGCATCGCCCGGTAGTCGGCGAGGCGCGGTTCGGGGTGCTGGCGGTCGAAGCAGCCGACCAGGTTGGGCAGCAGGTGCGCGGCGTCGTCGAACGCCAGCTCGCCGTGCAGCTCGAGCTGGCCGAGCAGGAGCTTCGCCGACAGCGGCAGGGGATCGCGCGAGCCGCCGACCGTGCGCAGCACGGCCTTCTGGAACGTGTCGGTGAAGCACTCGGGGTGCAGTTCGCTGACGAAGAACTGCGCCACGTGCTCGGGCAGGTCGCGGTGCGCGTAGGCGCGGCCGGTCATCGCCAGCCGCTCGAGCGGGTAGACGCCGCGCACCTCGAAGCCGAGCGGCTCGAGCACGCGCGCGAACGCGTGGTGCCCGGACGGCAGAGCACCGCAGTCGGTCGCGACGGTGCGCAGGGCGCCGTGGTCGAAGACGAGCTTCCGCCCCGCCCGCACCGCGTCGCCGACGTAGGCAGCGGCCATCGGCACGCGACGGGTCACGTCCTCGAACAACAGCATCGTCAGCGCCTGCGCCAGCTCGACGCGCCGCACCGTCGCGGCGCGCGGCCGCAACAGCTCGGGGTGCACCTCGAGGGCTTCGAACAGGCGCACGGTGCGGACCGTGCCGACCACGCGGTCGAGCAGGGCCCAGAGCGACGTTTCATGCAGGACCTTCATGGTCGGGCGACGGTGGCCGCGGCGCGATCGGGGCCGTAAGCCGGGTTTTCGCGGGAGAAGAGTAGGACATGACCGGCATCCGGCTGCCGGGCAGCCGCCTGCATTCCCCGCATGGGTTCATGCGATAGAATCATGAAGTGTCCCGAACCGTCCCTGCCACCGCGGCCCTGCAGGCCTTCGAGTCGGCCGCGTCGCTCGGCAGCATCACCGCCGCCGCGCGCGAGCTGAGCCGCACCCAGAGCGCGATCAGCCGCCAGATCCAGGCCCTCGAGGAGCGGCTCGGGGTGCTGCTGTTCGAGCGAAGGCGCCAGCGCATCCACCTGACCGCGGCCGGCCGGCGCTACCTCGAGCACGTGCGCGCGGCGTTCGACCGGCTCGAGGCCGGCGAGCTCGAGCTGCGCACCAGCGGCGGCCAGGTGGGCGTCCTGCGCCTCGGCATCCTGCCGACCTACGGCACGCGCTGGCTGATCCCGCGGTTCCCGTCGTTCGCCCAGGCCCACCCGGCGATCCAGGTGCACTTCACGACGCGGCTCTCGGTGTTCGACTTCGCCAGCGAGGACCTCGACGCGGCGATCCACTACGGCGAGGGCCACTGGCCCGGCGCTATCACCGAGCCCTTGATGGACGAGCAGGTGCTCGTCGTCACCAGCCGGCGCTACCGCGACGAACGGCAGCTGGCGTCGCCGCGCGATCTCGCGCGCGCGACGCTGCTGCAGATCCCGTCGCGGCCGCACGCGTTCGACGACTGGCTGTTCGCCAAGGGCGTCGACGGCGTCGACGGCAGCCGCGGGCCGCGCTTCGAGCACCACCAGATGGCGCTCGAGGCGGCGATCGCCGGTCTCGGGGTCGCGGTGCTGCCGGCGTTCGTCGTCGACGACGAGCTGGCGAAGGGCACGGTCGTCGAGGCGTTCCCCGACACGCGCGTGCGCACCGGCAAGGGCTACTGGCTCGCCTATCCCGAGCGCCGCGCGACGCTGCCGGCGCTGCACGCGTTCCGGGCGTGGCTGTTGCGCGAGCACGGCCACGACCCGGACGCCGAGCGCGCGTGACGCCGGGGACACCGGACGTCGAGCCGAGACCGCCGGTCCGCCGGGTGACGTAGCGCCCGGCCGCGAGGCGGTGTTCGCGTCCGTGCACCTTCCGAACCGGCAAGAGGCCGTTTCTCGAGAGCCGCTAGTTCCCGGTCACTCGGACCGTGTGCGGACCTGCCGCGCCGAAGTCGATCTCGACCACCGTCTGCAGCTCTTCCGAGACGTAGACTTCGACCTCGAGCGTCTTCGGCGGCACCCAGACCCGGATACGGTCGGGTTTGGAGCTGTGGTACACCGCGCCACCGCCATCGCCCCCGATGCGGACCGAGGCTCCTCTCGGCACGGCGCCACCCTCCACCTCGATGCGAAGGTCAGCGCCGATCAGGTCCTTCGACAAGCGAATGACGCGATCCGTTGGCTCGCCAGCCATGACGACGGCCTCGACTGCCGCGCCGTCCACCAGCACCCGGGCGGGCAGGTCGGCCCGTAACTCGTAGGTTCCTCGCGCCATGGTCCGCCAGTCGTCACCGGACCGGAGCACCGCCAGGGGAACGCCTCTTTCGGCGCGGCCCGCTTCGAAGACACGCACCGCGATGCCGTCGACCCGCGCGCCGCTCGGCCCGACGCAGCACACGCGCAGCCTGCCCGCATCGGGCGGCGGGTCGATGCGGATCGCCTGGGGGGACACCTGGTCCAGGGGCTGGAACGCGACGGAATGGAGCGTGGTCGTTCCGTCACCCCCACCCAGCCGCAACGTGGCATCGTGCACCGTGTGGCGATGCACGAGACTGCGTGTGGCTGCGAACCACAGTTGGGTCTCGGGACCCAGTCTTGCCAGAAGGCGCTGCGCCGCCTTCTTCGCCTGACGCTCGTGAACGGCCAGCAACTCCTGCGGAAGCGTCTCGACGGAGTACGAACGCACGCTTGCGCCCGTCGACCAGGTCGCGGCCGCGACGAGTCCCGCCAGAACGAGCGTGCGCCGCTGGGGTGTCAGGTCGGTGACGACCACCGGTTCCCCACCGCGGAGCACGAGTATCGAGTCATCGTCGACCGAGAGCCGGTAGGTGCCGGGGCGGAGGTCGAAACGGGATACGCCGGGGCTCACCGCTGTCGGCCAGACCACGGCCTCTTGGCTGCCGCTCTCGTGGCCATCGACCTCGAGCTGCACGTCGACGTCCGCGACCGCATGGGTCTTGGCCAGGTCCTCGATCGCGAGTTCCAGTCGGGCCGCGGGTTCCAGGACGCAGCTGTGCACCCCACCCTGCCGGACCAGGTCCGTGACATCGTACGGCACGAAGCCGTCGGCCGAGACGCAGATCCGCCCGACGTCGCCTCCCGGCTCGTCCGGAATCAAGATCAATCCTGGGCGCTCGACTGCCGCGAATCCTGCCTCGCTCACTCCACTGGCGTTCCACGAACCCAGTCGTGGTCCGGAGCAAGGCTGGCCCGCGACTCCCGCGAACGCGCGAAGCGTCAACCATGGCGCCGGTGATCGCACGGTCTCGGTCGCCTGCGCTGTCGGCGGGTCGACACTCGACCCGTGCCTCGTGTCACGCGGAGCCGGGCCGACGTCCGAACCGGAGGCCTGAGAGGGTTGGACGTGCTGCGTGCCCGGCAGCCGGAACAGCCACCAGGCGCAGAGCACCACGGCGCCCGCGATCGCGGTGACGAACAGATGCCGACTGCGATTCGGTCTCTTCACGGCAGCGGCTTGCAGGGGCAAGGGTCGATCGGGACGGCTCCAAAGGACAGTCTGTCCGTGTTGTCGTCACAGGTGGTGTCGCAGCACGGATCGTGGCATGTCAAGTACACCAGGCCACTCACCTCGTGCCAACAGGAGACCAATGGGTGCTGTCCGAAGCGCTCTTCTGCCGTGAGCCGCAACCCTCGTCTGGCGACTCGACCTTGCGACATGTTGCGCGAGCACGGCCACGACCCGGGCGCCGAGCGCGCGTGACGCCGGGGACTCAGCCGAGCAGCACGCCGGCGCCGGCGGCGAGCGCGTAGAGCACGAACACACCCAGCGCCGCGGGCTGCACCGGGTGCCGGCGATGGAAGCCCTCGGGGTCCCGCACCACGCGCGCGCACGCCCAGGCGGCCAGCGGCAGCGGCGAATAGCCGTTCGCGGGTGCGCTACTCTCTCCA
>CALKYL010000187.1 GCA_938003515.1 uncultured bacterium | reverse complement strand
CCTTGAGCGCCTTCGCGGGGCGCGGTGGTGGTCGCGCGCCGGGTCGGGACCGCGGAGCCGGACGAATACGGCATCCTCCTGCCGGCCCCGATCTCGACTTTGGCACGGCTCGAATCCCGCGCTTCCTCCCGGGGGCGTTCCTCGTCCGAGCACAGGCAGGTCAACAGTTCTCGACAGCGCCTCGGATGAACGGCGCGCGGGAGAGCTTGTTGTCACGCGGACTCCTCCGCACGTCGCGCGTGCACAGCGACCAACAACGATCGCGCTACACGCAAGCCATCAGCATCACCCGCGCCAGCCGCGCCACCGTCGTAGTCCACGCGGCGGCCGGGCAGAACGGTTGACCTGCCTGTGCTCGGACGCAGAACGTCCCCCGACAGCAAGCGCGGGCAGGAGAATACCGTGTTCGTCCCGCTCCGCTGTCCCGACCCGGCTTGCGACCACCACCGCGCCCGCGAGGGCGCTTCCATCGCCCCTGCGGTCCCTCCCGGGCACGCAGGAGCGAGCACAACTCAGGTCCACAGTTCCGGCCGCGTCCTGGATCGTCAGCGGAGGCGCGGACCCGGCTGCGCCGCCGGCACCCGAGACGTCAGCTTCGTCGAGAGGAACCAGCCGGCGATCCCGAGCGCCGCGACGCCGACCCCGTACCCGACGAACCACGGCCATAGGTCGGCGATCACCGCGGGCACGATGTGCGCGACCCGCTTCGCGTCGTTGACGACGACCTGCTGCACGAGCCGCAGGAAGACCTCGAACTGGAGGTCCGAAGTCGCCATCGTCGCGGCGCCGAGACCCGCGAGCAGCCACGGGCCCCCGCGCCGCTGGACCAGCTCGATCCCGGCGAAGAAGAGCGGCACGAGCAGGAGGCCCGCGAAGCGCCAGACGTCGAGCGCGGCCACGGGCGTCGCGTAGACGCCGAGCACGAACAGCAGGAGGGACACCCGCGACCGGCGTTCGGGGCCATCGAACGCGCGCCACGTCAGCAGCACGAGCATCGGCCCGTTGCTGATGACGGCGACCACGGTCAGCAGCGCCCACATCGCGACCGTGTCGATCGAGAACAGCGAGACCTGGTCGAGGTAGGAGCCCATGTTCCACGTGCCCTCCGGGCGCACGGCGTCGACCCACGCCCGAAAGCCGAAGTAGGCCGCGGAGACGAGCGCCGCTCCCGCCGCGTCCGCCCGAGAGAGCCCGCCCGCCGCCATGTGCCGCCGGAACAACAGCCACGGCACGAACAACAGCACGAGCTCGTGGTTGCACAGCGCGAGCAGCACGACCACCCAGAACCGGCCGGGGCGGTTCGCCACCAGCGCGGCGAGCACCAGCAGCAGGAACGTCAGCGGGTCCGCGTAGCCGACGGCGCCCTTGTAGGCCTTGATCGCGCCGATGCCGCACAGCGCGGCGGCGAGCAGCGCGGCGCGCGGCATGGTGCAGCCGCGCACCACGGCGCCGAAGAACAGGAGCGCCAGCAGCGCGACGACCACCGCGTGGTGGAAGATCCAGTAGCGCTCGCCGCCGACGCCGAGGCACCACGCGATCAGGGGGCCCAGCACGCGGTGCGGGAACGCCCCGCGCCACGCGAACGGGTCGGCCGCCATCTCGGCGAACTCCTCCCCCATCCCGGTCGGGGCCCAGACCGGCGCCGCGAGCAGGCAGCTGAGCGCGAACAGCGCGGCCCCCGCTGCGAGCGACAGCAACGCCAGGGGGAACGGAGCGGGTCGCAGTCGGTGCTCGCGCGCTTCGCTCATTGGCTGGACGGCGCGTGGCCCTCGGCACGTGCGGCGAGGGCGAGACGCGGCGTGCGGACGATCCGAGTCGCGCGCACGCGCGTCAACCCGAATCGTCGCAGCGGGGCGTGCCCTGGGCCGAACGGCGTCCCTCGGAGGGGCCGCCACGGCCTGCGTCGCCGCGCGCACGCCCGTCACCCGCGGCGTCGGGCCGGCGCGGCGAAGCGGGCCGGCGCGGCGAAGCGCACCGGCCCGCAGCTCCGATCAGTTGTCGCTGACGAAGCTCTCGACGCCGTTCGACGTCACGCCGCCGAAGGCGTTGACCCCGACCGACAGCGCGAGCGCCTGGCCGTAGAACAGCGTGCCGACCGGCACACCGGCCGGGAGGCTGGCGTTGATGGTCGCCGAGCTGCCGGCGTTGACGTAGGTCAGCAGCACGTCGAGGGAGTTGACGTAGGCGCGGCAACCGCCCGCGCCGATCACGCCGAGGTCGAAGCCCGGCAGGTTCCCGTTCAGGCTGAGGATGAGCACGCCGACGGTCGTGGCGCTGCCCGGCACGAACTCAGGAGCGTCGCTGACCGAGTAGACCAGCGCCGTGCCGGCGGTCGGCGTCGAGACCGGGGTCGGGCTGGCGCTGAGGGCGAGCGGCGCGCTCTCGGTGGCCGAGGTCTGGAACGGCATCAGCGCCGAGAAGTCCTGCGACGCAGGGGTGCGCGTCGGCGCGCCGGGCGTGTAGCCGACGATCTTGGCCTGGGTCGTGCTCGTGAAGTTGCTCATCGTGCCGTAGCGGTACTCGACCGTGCCGTCGGCGCTGAGCTGCACCTGGAAGGTGAACGACGCGGCGCCTGCCGTCGAAGTCGCGAACTCGCCGACGTCGAGCCAGGTGATCGTGGCCGTCTGGTTGACGGTGTCCTCGGAGAAGTAGACGCCGGACGCCGGGTTGGTGCTGACGTTGCGAGCCGCGTGCAGGTCGTACCACACCGGGCACAGCCGCGGCAGGCCGGCGTGCGTGCCGGTGGTCGCGCCCGACAGGTCCGTCAGGCTCGGGCTGAAGTCACTGCCGGTCGTCGTCGTCGCGCCCAGCAGCACGTAGCCGTTGGACGTGGCGTGCACGACGTTGGTCGAGCCGCCGGAGAACGGGAACGAGAAGCTCGTCAGGTTGAGCGGCTGCGAGGTCGAGTCGTCCCCCATCGCGCCGGGCGTGGCCGAGTTGTTCAGGACCTGCGTGCCGGTCGGCGTGACGATCGCGCTCGCGATCGGCAGCACGACGTAGGCCGTCGGCGCGCCGGGGCTGTTGGGCGCGAGCGTGATGCCGGTGCCGAGGTCGAGCGCGGTCGCGGCGATCGGGAACAGCTCGGCGAACGTACGCGAGCGGTCGTAGCAGCCGGCGCCGAAGCTCGTGTGGGTCGCCGGCGGGTTCGGCGGCGTGCCGCACGCGATCACCCAGTCGTAGCCACCGGTGCCGTTCGGGACGAACAGGACCGAGGTGTCGTCGAGGTCCCAGGGGTTCGCGCCCCAGTCGGCCTGGAACGCGAGGCCGAGGCTGCCCGAGGTGCCGGGCGCGCTCAGGTCGCTCGAGGTCTCGGTGCCGGTGCCGACGTTGTTGCCGATCGACACGCCGCAGTAGTCCGCGGTGTTGGGCGAACCGAAGTTGCCGTTGGCGTAGTCGAACTGCACGAAGCCGGACGAATCGAGCGTCACGCTCATGCTGAAGTTCTGGGCCGTGCCGGCGTAGAAGCGCATGCCGGTCCAGCTGATCTTGACCTGCGACGACGACGAGTCGTCGACGAGGATGTCCCAGCCCACGAGGCCGGCGACGCCCTGGTTGTCACCGCCGAACGCCACGACGCGCGGCGAGCCGCCGGCGCCGCCGCGCATCTCGGTGAGGTTGGAGATGCCGAACGTCGCCGGGTTGACGACGCCCGAGCCGTTGGTCAGGTAGACCTCGCCGTTCGACTCGACGACGAAGTGCGACCAGTTCGTCCCGCCCATCGGGAACGTGAAGCCGTTGAAGGCGATGTCGGGGCTGCGGCCCTCGTCGTCGAGCGGGAAGCCGCCCGTGGTGAACATGATCGGCACGATCGAAGTGCCGGTCGCGGTGAAGCACTGCGCGCCGGCGGGCACCGCCAACAGCGCAGCAATGGGCAGAAGAGACAGGGAACGGAGCATGGGAGATTCCGATGAAGGAAGAAGGGACGTTGGAGGGCTCGGACAGAGCCACCCAGCACAGTGTAGCTGCCCGCGCGGAACGATTCCCGATGCAGTTACTCTCGACGTTCGCGCTAGAGCACTCTGTCGAAGTGACTTACGCCCTGCCGCGTGGCACGTTCTTACGTCGCTACGCATGACCGCGCGACCGCGTCGGGACGGTCGACCGCAAGGGTGTCATTGCGACGGAGCGCGCACCGGCCGGGTGCGCAGGGCGACGACCAGGAGCGCCACGAGGAACGCCGCGTAGCCGACGAACGCCGGCCAGCAGGCCGGGAACAGGCCGTTCCACGTCGGGTGCAGGATGCCCGCGAGCTGGAACTCGGTCAGCCGTTCGAGCAGGTAGAGGATCCACTGCCGCTGCCACGGCAGGCTCGCGACGGTGAGCACGACGGCGGCGACGAGCATCCACCGGTGGCGGCGGTCGGGAACGAGCCGTCGCTGCATCGCCGTCATCATCGGGAACGCGAGCAGGCCGACGAACCGGAAGATGTCGAGCGCGAGCAGCAGGATCGCCCCGACCGCCGCCAGCATCAGCGCGTGGTCGACGCACGCCTCGCGCCGGCCTGCACCGACGAGGTCCCACATCGAGACGAGCAGCAGGAAGCCGAAGCAGAACACCGTGTTCGGCAGCAGCAGCAGCCAAAGCTCGGTGGCGCGGACCCAGTCGATGCCCGCCAGGTACCAGGTCAAGGAGAACGCCTCGGTGTCCTTCGCGGCCATCAGGTTCTCCCGCGCGACGGCGTAGAGCCCGACGGCGACGACGGCCAGCGCCGCGTCGCGCCAGCCGAGCCGCGCGGTGCACCAGCGCTGGTAGACGAGCCACGGCCACAAGAACACCGTCGAGCCGTGGTTCATCAGGCCGAGCGCCATCAGCGGCCAGAAGACCCAGGTGTGCCGCGCCCACAGCGCCGCCGCGCACAGGATCGCGTAGGTCGTCGGGTCGCTGTAGCCGACGAGGCCGCGGTAGACCTCGACCGTGCCGCAGACGGCGATCCCTAGGGTGAACGCGACCGACCAGACGTGGTCGCGCGAGCGCCGCAGGGTGCCGTGGTGCACCAGCGCGAGCAGCACGACGAGCATGGCGTGCGAGAACAGTCCGATGCGGTCGCCGTGCAGCCACACCAGACGGGCGAGCAGCGGCGTCAGGAACCGCTCCGGAAACGGACCGACGCCGCCGAGCGGGTCGAGCGACATCGCCGCATACTCGATGCCCATCAGCGTCGGCCAGAGGTGGAAGTCGCTCAGCGGGATCGACA
>CALKYL010000186.1 GCA_938003515.1 uncultured bacterium | reverse complement strand
TCAACGCCTACTACGAGGGCCACGACCTCAAGACGCAGATCCAGGTGCGCAGCACCCAGGTCGACAACGCCGCCGGCACCGAGGTCAGCGACACGACCAGCATCGACCTGCTGTTCACGCTCGTGTTCTGAGGCGACCCCGCGCGGGGCGCCGTCTCGGACGCGCGGACCGCGCGGCCGCCGCCCGGCGGCCGCGCCCGGCGCGCGCTCAGACCCTGCGCCACTCGATCGGCTGCGGCTCCGAGACGTAGTCGTTGCCGACCGACTTCAGCACGCGGAACATCGGCTGGATGCGCTCCGGCGTCTGCTCGAAGAACACGTGCAGCACGTTGTCGAAGCCGACCAGATAGGCCGACGGATCGAACGCCGCCCGCTCGCTGCCGCCGCTCGGCGGGACCATGTCGACGACGAGCGGCGTGACGCCCTCGTAGCGCAGCATGTCGAGCATCGCGGCGATCAGGAAGCGCTGCTCCTTGATCAGCGGGAACCGGTCGTGCAGGCGGAAGATGTTGTCGAACGCCATGCGCGACACGGGGCGCGGCGTGCCGCCGGTGTGGCCGCCCTTCACGAGCCGGATCAGGTCCCAGGTGAACTTGCCCGGCGCGATGTACTCCGGGTGCAGGTAGAGCACGCGGAAGCCGTCGGCGAACCGGCCGCCGTCGCCGAGCAGCGCCGAGAGCGAAGGCTCGCGCTGGCAGATGCGGCGGATCGCGTCGCGGTCCTCGCGCGTCGACACGAAGAGCGCGCGCTCGCCGGCGGCGAGCGCGGCGGCGAGGAAGCGCAGCGCGAGGAACGTCGCCCGCGTCCCGGGCTCGGTCAAGAGGATCGTCGACGAGTGCCGCGCCGGTCCCGTGCCGTCGAGGAACGGCCGCGCGAGGTCGGGATGGCCGAGGTCGATCGGCGTGTCGCCGCGCGACGGCACGGCGAACTGGGCCTGGTCGCGGGCCATCGACAGCTGCGCCGCCACCGACGGGTAGACGTGGATGCCCGGTCCGCGCTCGTTGCGCGCGCCCAGGTAGACGTCGCGCGTGATGCCGCGGCCGGCGATCGAGAAGTGGTGCACGCCGCGGTAGTAGTACTGGTGGCGCGCCTTCAGGATCTCTATCGCGCGCACCTTGAAGTCGGCCGTCTCCTCGCGGAACGACAGGTGCAGCATCAGGTCGGTGGAGAACTCCTCCGCCGAGGGAAGGCGCAGGTCGCGCGGGTGCGCCTCCTCCATCACGAAGATGCCGTGGATCCGCTCGTCGAGCAGCCGCTTGCGCGTCTCGAGCAGCGCGGCGCGCTTCTCGAAGTACTCGAGGTCGGTCAGCAAGAGCCCGACGTTGTCGATCACGACCATGCGCACGGGCGCCACGCGGCGGTGGTTCTCGATCTCGGCGAGGATCCACTCGATGTCGACCGTCGTGCCGCGCGCGTTCTTCTGCGTCAGCGCGGCCGGCTTGGCCTGCGTCAGCACGAGGCGGCTCGCGTCCTCCTGCCCGCGCCGGGCGTGCAGCACGAGCTTGTTCGGGACCTCGCGCGGCTGCGGCACGACCTCGGCGTCGGTGCGGTACCAGTCGAAGTCGTAGCCGAGCTTCTTCTCGATGCCGTCGGGCGTGTGCTCGACCGAGTAGTACAGGAACGTGCCGTCGCGGGCGCCGAGCCACGCGCGCACGACCAGCTCGAGCGCCAGCAGCGTCTTGCCGGTGCCCGGTCCGCCGGCGAGGCACACGAACGCCGCCGCGTCGTCGGGGTAGCGGATGCCGCCGCCGAGGATGCCGTCGAGGCCGTCGATGCCGGTCTTGAGGGTCGCGAAGCTCACCGCCGGAGGCTACTCGGGGCCGATGGCGGGGGCCACCGTGGCGGCGCGCCCGGCGGGGCTGCAAGATGCCGGGCGTGTTCGACCAGCCGACGGACTTCTGTCGCCTGTGGCTCCTGCGTCACCCGGAGGTCGGCGCCGCCCCCGCCGAGGCCGCCGTCGGCGCCGGGCCGGCGGAGCTAAACCGGCGCGGCCGCGCGCAGACGCT
>CALKYL010000185.1 GCA_938003515.1 uncultured bacterium | reverse complement strand
CCGGCCGCGCGCGAGTTTGGCCGGCGCAAGCGGCGCCGCGCGGCCGCCTTGGATCGCGTGAACCCGCCGCTATACTGCGCCGTTCTCCCCTCTGCGGTGCGCGGTGTCCGCCCCCGACGCCGCGCTCCGAACGCGCCCGCGGCCCGGACCCTCGCGCCGCAGCGGCGCACTCTGCACCGGATCCACCCTTCTGCGGTTCAGCCATCGGAGTCTGTCAGTGATCGGAAGCCTGCTCCCGCGCCGTCAGGGCGCGACGTTCGCCGCGGCCCTCGCCATCGGCTCCCTCTCGACGGCGCTCTCCGCGCAGGGCCAGCTGGCCCGCGAGATCGACTTCGTGCGCGCGCTCGCCAAGGAGATGCGCTTCATCGAACTCGCCAAGTCGGAGGCCGACCGGCTCGCGTCCGAGTACCGCGGCGCGGGCGACCAGGACAAGATCGCCCAGCTCGCGGTCGAGGTCGCCTACTACGGCGCCCGCGCGCGCAGCGATCGCACGCAGCAGCGGCAGCTGTTCAAGGAGACCGTCGAGAGGTCGCAGGAGCTGATCGACCGTTCGAGCGACGGCGCGGTCAAGCTGCAGGCGACCGCGACGCTCGCCAACGCGTCGCAGGACTTCGGCCAGTTCCTGATCGAGGAGCTGGACATCGCGCGCGCCGAGGACCCGACGCGCGTCAAGGAGCTCGAGGAGGAGGCGGTGCGCGTGCTGCGCGCCGGCATCGAGGCCTGTCGCAGCGTGCGCACGACCCTCGAGTCGGAGCGCGACGACCCCGACAAGGAGATCGAGTACTACCTGATGTGGATGAAGCAGGCGGTGCTGACGCGCGAGCAGGCGCGCGCCGACAAGGAGAACCGCGGCGTGCTCGTCGAGCGCGCGATCGAAGAGCTGACGGAGATGGTGCTCGACGCCGGCGAGGAGACGGCGATCGGCCTGCGCGGCCTGTTCGAGATCGCGCAGTGCTACGAGGTCGCCGGCCAGTTCGACGACGCCATCTCGTCCTACATGGACACGATCGAGCAGATCACGACGTCGCTCGACCAGGCCACCGAGGGCGAACTCAACCTGACCGGCGAGATGCAGGGCTTCCTGTTCGACATGCTGCAGGAGGTCTACGTGCGCGCCGGCGAGACGATGGCGCGCGAGGGCGCGGCCGGCACCGCGGACCTGTTCGCGCAGTTCCGCACGCACATGACGAAGTTCGGCGAGCAGGGCCTCGACCTGTTCGACGTCGTCAGCCAGAGCTACGGCCACCTGATGCTGCTCGCCGAGGCGCGCTTCAAGGCCGAGTCGGGCGAGCCCGCGAAGGTCAGCGAGGCGCTCGCGATGACGCAGCGCATCAACGACAAGCACCCGAACGACTACGTCGGCGTCAAGGCCAAGGCGGTGCTGAGCGACATCCTCGAGGTGCAGCAGAGCCTGGTGTCGGGCGGGCTGTTGTTCGAGGTCGGCAAGGGCGCCTTCCAGAACCAGGAGTACGAGGCCGCGATCAAGAGCCTGCGCACCGCGATCCCGGCGATGACCGGCGACGAGCAGGCCAAGCTCGGCCTCGAGGCCTACCGCATGCTCGGCACCGCCTACGGGCGCACCGACCGCTTCCTCGAGGCGATGCTGGCGATGGCCGAGGGCCTGCGCCGCTTCGGCGTCAAGGAGGAGAACGCCACGACCGACGACCAGGTCAAGGCCGCCACCGAGTCGAGCGACACCGCCGACCAGCTCGATCGCACCGTCACGCTGCACAAGCGCATGACGCAGGAGGACGCGTTCTTCGCGCCGTTCTGGCAGGAGATGGTCGAGCTCGCCGCCGAGTTCAGCTCGGGCGGCGCGAACAAGCTCGCCTACAAGGAGGGCAACGCGCTGTTCGAGGCCGGCAAGTTCCGCGAGGCCGCGGCCGCGTTCGCGAAGATCACCAAGGAATACCTCTACTACGAGCAGGCGCAGGTCCGCCTGGCGCGGGCGCAGTCGGCGGCCGGTGACTTCGCGGCGTCGCGCGCGACCGTCGACTCCTACCGCAAGTACATCGCCGAGAACGAGCTCAGCGCCCGGGACACCGGCAAGCAGCAGGTGCGCACGATGGCCCTCGCCGCCGCCGACTACAACGAGGTGCAGATGGCCTTCTACGAGGCCCGCGGCAACGAGGAGTTCGGCCTCAAGCAGGACCTCGGGAAGTACCCCGCGGCGATCGAGAAGATGCAGGCCTTCCTCAGCAACCACGCCAAGGACGGCGACATATACGTGCCGCAGGTCCTCGCCTACGTCGGCCGGCTGCACGTCGACACCGGCGCGCTCGACAAGGCCGAGCAGGCCTACGCCCAGCTCAAGGCGGTCGACACCACGCGCGCCGCGCGCCTCGCGACCGAGATCTTCGTCGAGTACGAGAACCGGGTGAAGCTGCTCGGCGACGAGCTCGACCAGGCGATCGCGCAGGACAAGGGCAACGCCGCCATCGCGGCCGCCGAGAACGAGGTCAACAGCGCGCGCCGCAAGCTGACCGCGATCGGCATGGACTACATCCAGAACTCGCCGCGGCCGCAGCTCGGCATCCTGATCAAGACGATGCAGGCCTTCGAGCGGCTCGGCGAATGGCCGCGCGTCGACGACGTCGCCAAGAAGACGCTCGCGCTCTACGGAGACGACGCGGAAGAGAGCACCAAGCGCGTCGTCGACCAGCTGGTGCGACCGATGGTCGGCGAGGCGCTGCTGCAGCAACAGCGCTTCCAGGAGGCGTACGACATGCTCGTAGCAGCCGAGAAGGCCAACCCGACGCAGTGGGAGCTCAAGCGGCAGATCGCGCGAGCGCTGGGCGGCTGGTTCGAGTTCTCGAAGACGGGCACGCCCGTCAAGGTGCCCGGCCTCGACCGCGCCGAGGAGGCCTACATGAAGTACTACGGCCACCCGGAGGATTCGTATCGCATCTGGGCGACGCGCCCCGAGGTCAAGCAGTTCAGCCTCGAGTGGTACCAGTTCATGTGGGAGTCCTACTGGTTCGCGAAGCGGGCCGGCGAGAAGGACGGCAAGTTCAAGGACATCGCCGGCACCTTCTACCGCAAGGCGCGCAGCACGGACGACTTCGAGACCCTCAAGAGCTACGGCGCCGAGGGCCTGAGGCTCTACCGCTACTTCCAGACGAACCGCTAGCGCGCGCCGCACCCCGCCCACCCGAAGCCAACCACGAACCCGACCCCGATGCGCATCCTGACCCTGTTGCTGCCGGCGGCGCTGCTGCTGCCCGACGCGTCCGCCCAGAAGATCAACGACGTCCTGCTCAAGAAGGACGGCGCCCGCGTGCGCGGCCTCGAGATCACCGAGTTCCTGCTGTCCGGCGTGCGCGGCAAGCGCGGCAGCGATCCGTTCGAGGTGCCGGCGCACCAGGTGCTGGCCGTCGAGTGGAGCGACCCGCCGGAGGAGTTCCTCGCCGGCCGCGCGGCGATGGAGCGCGGTGACTTCCAGAGCGCGACCCAGCTGTTCGGCGCGGTCTCGAGCGACCGGCCGCTCGTCAAGGCCGACGCCGAGTTCTTCAAGATCAAGTCCGCCGTGGCCGCGATCGGCAACGACAAGGGCGCGGCGGCCACCGCCGCCGAGCACGCGCGCCGCTGGCTCGAGCAGAACCCGAACCACTGGCGCACCCCGGAGGCGCTGCTCTTGACCGGCCGCGCCGAACGCCTCGCCGGCACCGCCGGCACCGCCGCGACGACGCTGAAGGAGCTCGACGACCGCGCCGTGCGCGACGCGTTCGGCGCGGTCTGGAGCGCGCGCGCCAAGTACGAGCTCGCGCTGACCCTGCTCGCCGACGGCAAGGCGAGCGAGGCCCGCACGCAGTTCAAGTCGGCGGGCACCGCCGCCGACAACGCGATGGCCACCGCCGACGGCCAGGCCGACAAGGCGGAGCTGCGCGAGCTGAAGACGCTGGCGCGCGTCGGCGAGGGCGAGACGTACCTGACGGACAAGGACTACGCGCAGGCGGAGTCCTACTTCCGCTCGCTGGCGGCGAGCAACGAACCCGCGCTGGTCGCCGCCGGCCACGCCGGCGAGGGCGAGGCCATCTTCCTGCAGGCGATCGCCGAGAACCGGCCGAACGACCTGCGCCGCGCCCAGATGGCGCTCGCGAAGGCGAGCGTGCTCGACGCGGCCGGCGGCGAGGCGAGCGCGAAGGCCAACTACTATCTCGGCCGGTGCCTCCTGGCGCTCGGTCCGGACCGCGAGGGCGAGCGCTTCAAGCAGCG
>CALKYL010000184.1 GCA_938003515.1 uncultured bacterium | reverse complement strand
CCGGCCTCGCAGGCCTCGGCGACCTGCTCGCCACCTGTATGAGCCCGCAGAGCCGCAACCGGCACGTCGGCGAGCAGCTCGGTCGCGGCCGCCGGATCGACGAGATCACGGCCGAGATGAACATGGTGGCCGAGGGCGTGAACACGGCGAAGGTCGTGATGGAGCTGGCGGCGAAGCACGGCGTCGAGATGCCGATCTCGGCCGAGATCCACGGCGTGATCTACGAGAACCGCACGCCGATGGAGGCCTACCGCGGCCTCGTCCGGCGCAAGGCCGGACACGAGAGCGAGAGCGGCTGAGCGACCGAGGTTCCCCGCACGCGGCGACGGAGTATCGTCCGCACGGGCAGCTCGGATCCGGAGCCCGGCGGCGCACCGGGCGAACGAGTGGGGGGCCGCATGTGTTATTCGGCTGAGGCGAGCTTCGCCTCGGCGGCGGTCCTCGGCGCGGGAGGCATCTGGACGCTCAGCCGGCAGCTCGAGCCGGCGGAGCGACCGCTCGCGCGCATTCCGCTGCTCTTCGCGGTCCAGCAGTTCGTCGAGGGCCTCGTGTGGGTCGGCGTCGTCAACGACGAGCCGGTGCTCACGCTCGTGTTCAGCCACGTGTTCGCTTTCTTCGCGCTCTTTTTGTGGCCGATCTACGTGCCACTCGCGGTGCTCCGCGTCGAGCCGAGCGACGGGCGGCGGCGCATCCAGGAGGCGTTGTTCGTCGTCGGTCTGTGCGTCGCCGTCTTCCTCTCGGGCTCGCTCGTGCGGCACCCGCTCGCGACCGATCTCACCGACGGCCACCTCGCCTACCACATGAGCCTGCCCATGCTCTACGAGTCGCTGGGCCTCTACTTCGTCGCCGTGAGCGCGCCCTGCTTCTCGAGCTTCGGCTACCTGCGCGTGTTCGGCGCGCTGCTGCTCGTCGCACTCGCGGGCTCGCTGTGGGCGCACGCCGAGGAGTTCGTGTCGCTGTGGTGCTTCTTCGCGGCACTGCTGAGCGTGCTGATCCTCTTGCACTCCCCCGCTCGCGCACCGGCTCGGGCGCGCCCCCGCTCTTAGCGCCACGGGGCGGGCTCGGGCTGCGCACCGACGAGGCCTCCGACGAGCGCGGCCGCGACGACGACGAGCGCGATCGCGCCCGCGATCGCGGCGGCGTAGTCGCCGGTGCGATCGAAGGCGACGCCGGCGAGCAGCGGCGTCGCGAACGTGAGCGGCAGCGTCACCAGGCCCCCCGCGCCCATCACGCGACCGAACGAGCCGAGCCCGAAGTGGCGCGTGATCATCGCGGCGTACACGGGCATCATGCCGCCGGCGCACAGGCCGAGCGCGACGCACGCGAGCGCGACCACGGCGTACGGCATCGGCACGAGCAGGCCCGCGAAGGCGAGTGCCAGCAGGCAGGCGGCGGCGACGAAGAGCCGGTGCGGCGCGAAGCGGTCGGACGCCCAGCCGAAGGTCGCGTTGCCGGCGATCGCCGCTCCCGACATCGCGCTGATGAGCACGGCCGCAGCCGCCACCGACGCGCCGCGCGCGGCGCCGAACCCGACGAGGTGCGCACCGACGGCGATGCCGAGCGCGTTCACGATGCCGACGCCGAGGACGAGGCCCCAGAAGGACGGACGTCGCAGCCACGGCATGCCGGCCGGCGCGCCCGCGGCGTGGCCCGCGGACGCCTCGCCATCGCTCGACGGCGTGCGCCGCGCCAGCCCGAACACGACGCGACCCACGCCGGCGGCGAGCGTGACGACGGCGAAGGCTGCGAAGGTCGCGCGCCAGCCGAACGCCCCGATGCCCCACGCCGACAGCGGCGCCGCGATCAGCGGACCCGCCGGTGCGCCCGTGTTCGCGAGGCCGAGAGCGCGCCCCGGCTGCTCGCGCACGCGGTTCGCGACGACGGTGGACGACGCGAGCGGGCCGAGCATGGTCGTGCCGACCGCGGTGCCGACGCCGAAGAAGAGCTGCACGTGCCAGAGCTGGGTCGCGAGCGAAGCCCCGAGCAGACTCGCGGCGCTCGTCACCGCACCCGCGAGTAGCACCATGCGCGGCGACCCGCGGTCGATCGCGCGCCCCGCGCCCTTGGTGCGCAGCGTGACCAGCGTGTTGCCGTGCGGCAGCCGGTCGGCGTCGTGCATGTTGGGCAGGCCGGTGACCTCCCAGACGATCTCACCCTTGGGGCTGACCTCGATCACGCGGTCCTTGAACACGTCCGCGATCAGGGTGTTGCCGTTCGGCAGCCGGTCGCAGTCGAACGGACGGATGTCCTCCGCGTAGCTCCAGACGATCTCGCCCGCGGGGCTCACTTCGATGACCCGGCTCGCGAATGTGTCCGCGATCAGCGTGTTGCCGTTCGGCAGCCGGTCGGCGTCGTACGGGTTCTTCAGGTCCTCGAAGGCCCAGACCGTCTGGCCCTTGCGATCGACCTCCTGCACGCGGCTGACCGAGAACTCGGTGATCAGCAGGTTGCCGCTGTCCAGGCACTCGGCGTCCCACGCGCCGAAGATCTCTTCGAGCACGAACACCACCCGGCCCTGGTCGTCGACCTCGACCACCCTGTTGTCGCTGTAGTCGGCGATCAGCGTGAAGCCCCACATCGCGCCGCCCCCGACGCCGAGCTCGACGTGCCGCACCTGGCGCCAGGGCACCACCGTGGCGCCGCACAGCGGTACCGTGACCGCGGCGTGTTCGGACGACGTCTGGGCGACGAAGCCGATCAGCCGTTCGCCGGTGACGAGGTCGAGCCGCACGTAGCTGGTCGGATCGGGCTCGGTCATGCGCGGCCGCGTGAACAGCATGCCGGCGACGTCGGCCGCCGGGACCTCCCGAACGCCGCCGCCCGTCGGCTCCACCACCACGCGGCCCTTCGCGAGTTGCACGATCGTGCCGTCGACGAACTCGCCCGAACGCAGCTTCAGGCGGTCGTGATCGACGGACGCGCCGACGAGCCGGGTGAGCTCCGGGTCGAACGCCATGCCCTGGATCTCGCTGCGGGCGATCGTCAGCTCGCCGAACAGCGGCGAGACGAGGCGCACCGACTCCGGGTCGATCGCGACGACCTCGCCCTGCACGCGGCTGCCCTGATTCAGGAACACGCGCGTGTCGGCGGCCGGTATTTCTTCGTGGGCGGGGAAGTCGATCGTGTCGCAGTCGCCGAACGACAGCTCCGCGACCGGAACGCCGGCGAACGCGCCTTCGGCCTCGAACGACTCGCCGAACGTGCGTCCGAGTCCGCCGGTCACCTGCCACCGGCCGAGCAGCGTCAGCGTCGCTTCGACGCGTTCGCGCGCGGCCGGCATCGTCACCTTCGCGCCGCTCGCGATGACGGGATCCGGGTGCCGCCCGAGCTCTTCGAGCAGCGCCGCCGCCCCGTCGTCGTCGCGCGAGCGCAGCGCACGCACGATGGCCATCGCCTCGGTCCGGTCCGGGACGACGCCGGCCAGCGGCCCGTCGCCCCCGCCGGCGAGCAGCAGGTCGCGGCAGTGGGCGAGCGCCTTCGGCGACTCGATGCGCGCGAGGGCCGGGATCGCGACCGACCGGTAGACGCCGCTCTTGAACGTGACCATCTGGGCGATCGCGTCCGCCTCGTCGTCGCCGCCGTGCCTGCCCATCGCGCGGATCGCGCCGCTCGCGATCGCCGAGTCGGTGTGGCCGAGCGCGCTGCGCAGCGAGCGCAGCAGGCGCTCGTCCGGGTCGAGATAGAGGGCGGTGCGGACGAGCCCGCGCAGCAGCGCGCGTTCGCGGTCCTCCTGCTCCGTGCCCTTGGCGGCGAGCGCGTCGAGGATGCGGCCGCAGCGGATGTGCTGCTCGAGCACGTCGTAGGACTCGCGTCGCTGCTGGATCACCGTCAGCGCGCGGCCGCCGATCTCGACGAGCGTGCGCTCCGCGTTCTCGCGCACCTGCCAGTTCGGGTCGGCGAGCTCGTCGAGCAGGCGGTCGACCTTCACCCGGTACTCGCGGTGATCGCCGTGGATCCGCGCGACGACCGCGGTGAACGCGCTATCTCGCGCCTCCAGCAGCCGGCCCACCTGCTCGAGGCGCGTGACCAGCGACTCCGCCTGGAAGCCGCTGCTCTCGGCGACGAGTTGCTCGTCCGTCCAGTCCTGGGCGCGTGCGGGAGCCGCGATCGCGGCGATCGCGGCGATCGCGGCGATCGCGGCGGAGAACGGAAGGAGACGCAGCTTCGACGGTGGGGTCATTCCTCGCTGAGTGTAGGCAACGGGTCGCGGTGCAGGGTCGTTCGGTGCAGACGGCGTCGCGACCGCCCGGATTCCCACCCAGGAGTTCGACCGGCGGGAATGGGTCGGGGGGCCTCGCCGTCGATCGACCCAGGACGTAGATTCCGTGGGAACCCTCCTCGCGTGGCCCCCGTTGCTCGCGTCCGGACCGTCCGGCCGGACCCCTCCCGACGCCGGGCCAGCACCGAAAGGACCGAGACCTTGTTGCCGCCGCCAGCGATGCCCGTAGTCCGCGCGCTCCCGGTGGCCGCGTTCTGCGTCGCCGCGCTCGCCGCGCAACAGGTGCGGGTCGTGGCCCCGATCGGGGCCATCGGCACGCCGGCGACGAGCGCCTCCGACGACGCCGGCATCCCTGTCGAGATGTTCGAGAACCCCAATCTCGACAGGTATTTGCGCCGAGCGCAGTCGTTCCTCGAGCGGCGCGACTACAGCGCGGCGATCGAGGTGCTGCAGGACGTCGTCGAAGGGCGCACCGTCGAGGTCGTCGCGGCCAGGCCGGACGAGGAGCTGCCGGAGGCGGCGCCGCCGCCCCCGCCGCCCGAGGAGCCCGCCCCGGATCGCGGCCCGACGCCCGGCGAACTCGACGCGCGCAACGCGGTCTTCAGCCACGACGGCCGGCTCTACCGGCCGGTGCGCCGGCTGTGCCACGAGCTGCTCGCGCGCATGCCCGACGTCGGCATCGAGATCTACCGCACGACCTACGAGTACGCGGCCGAGGAGCTCTTGCGGGAGGCCGAGGCGAGCGGTTCGACGTCGGCGCTCGAGCAGGTTGCGAATCGCTACTTCGTGACCCTTCCCGCCGGCCAGGCGCTGATGTTGCTCGCCGATCGGCTGATGCACGAAGGCCGCTACCGGTCGGCGGTGCAGGTGCTGCGCGATCTGCTCGAGGTCTATCCGGCGGCCAACCGTCGGCAGCTCGGCATCCGCGACGTCTGGTGCCGCTTCAAGATCGCGCTCTGCCTGCGGCTCGCCGGCGAGGCCGAGGCCGCGCGCACCGCGATCGGCGCGCTCGCCGAGGCGCACCCCGAGGAATCGCTGCGCATCCTGGGGCAGCTCGAGTCGATCCGCGAGTTGCCGTCGAGCCAGCTGTTCGCCCGGGACATGGTCGCCATCGAGGCGCCGGTGGACCGCGCCGGCGGCATCCGCTGGCTCGACCGGGACACCGCCGGGCTGGTCGGACTCTGGCAGTACCGGTTCCGGAACCCCGAGCCGTATCGCGACCCGACGCCGAGCAAGCGCAACCGCAACTTCTTCATCGACGGCTCGGGCCGCTCTACGGCGATGCCGTTCGCCGAGCGCTACGGTCCCGCGACCTGGGTCGCGTTCGACGTCGAGCGCCAGGGCGATCAGGTCGTGCCGCGCGCGCTGTTCCTCGAGCACTACCGGTTGCGCAAGGCCGACGCCGCCTCGGGCCTCCTGCTGCAGGAGACCGGAGCCGTCGACGAGCCGCCGGTGCCGCGCGAAGGCCACCCCCGCGTGCGCATCGCCGCCTCCGACTTCGGACTGCTGCGGCCGGTCGACGACGAAGCGCGGCGCTACGTCGTCATCGGCCACGAGGGCAACACGTCGAGCAGCGAGGTCGCGCTGCGCGCCAGCGAACTCGTCGCCTACCGCCGCGGCAGCTGGCAGCGCGCGTGGTCGTCGAACGACTGGCTCGACGGCGACGACGGGCTGCGCGAGGTGACGTTCCTGGCGGCGCCGAAGGTGTTCGGCGAGCGCCTGCTGCTGCCGGCGCTGCGCCGCAGCGCCTACACGCTCGAGTGTCTCGACCGTTCGACCGGCCGGCCGCTCTGGCACACGCCGCTGCACGCCGGCGGATCGCCGTTCTTCAAGGCGCCCGGTGTGCCGGTCGTCGTGCAGGGCGGCACCGCCTTCGTCGCGACCAACGCCGGCTGCGTGGCGGCCGTGGACGCCTTCGCCGGCGACCTGCGATGGATCCGCCGCTACGAACGGCGCGACCCCGTGCACGCCCCGGAGCGGCGCCCCGGCGTCCAGCAGGACCATTCGCACGGCTACGCGCAGCAGTTCACGCAGTCCGAGCTGCCGAGCTTCGAGCCGAACGACCTGATCCTGCACAACGGCGTGCTGATCGTCGCGCCGTGCGACGGCGAGGTGCTGCTCGGCATCGACGCGGCGAGCGGACAGCCGGTGTGGATGCTCGACGGCCGCACGCGCTACGCGCCGTACGGCAAGCTCGAGCGCGTGCTCGGCGCGAACGACCGGTACCTGTTCGTCACCAGCGACACGCACCTCGTCTGCATCGAACTCGCCGGCGGTCTGCTGCGCTGGTGCGAACCGCTGCCGTCCTGGAGCGGTCCGAAGAACACCGGTCGCGGTCGCGGCGCCGTCGTCGGCGGCCGGGTGATCGTCCCCGGCGTGCGCGAACTGCTGGTCTTCGACGTCGACGGCCCGGTCGACGGGCGCCGCGCGATGCGCAGGCTGAGGCTGCCCGCGTTCGGCGAGAGCCGCGATCCGCTGCAGGGCAGCTACTACGTGGTCGCGGAGGGCCCGTGGCTCGGCATCGGCTACCAGGGCGGCGTCGAGGTCTACAGCAGCGCGGACGCGCTGCGCGATCTCGCCGGGATCACGGACGACCCGCTGCGCAAGGCGTTCTACCTGACGCGCGCCGGCGAGAGCGCCGCCGCCGAGCAGGTCCTGAGCGAGACGATCCGACGGGTCGAGGACCCGGCGCTGCGCGAGCGCGCCGGCCAGCGGCTGCTCGGCCTCGTGCGCGAACGCGCCGACGCGCTCGCGCGCGGCGGCGACCTCTCGGCGGCGCTACGCGTCATGGACGCCGCCGCCGAACTGCTGCAGGACCGCTCGGTGCGCCTCAACTGGCACCTCGCGAGGATCGAGATGTGCAAGGAGGCCGGCGACCTGCGCGCCCACGAGACCGAGCAGATGCGGCTCTACGACTACATGGAGGGCAGGGGATGAGTCCGGAACGTCTCGCGTCGTCGCTCGCGCTGATCGCGGCGCTCGCTGCACCGGCGCCCGCGCAGGAGGGCGTCTACCCGCCCGGGGTGACGCCCGAGGTCCACGAGGCGATCCAGCGCGGCCTCGCGTGGTTGTCGCGCAACCAGGCGAACGACGGCAGCTGGCGGAACTCCGGCGGCTACGGCAGCTACCCCGCCGCGATGACGGGGCTCGCCGGCATGGCGTTCATCGCCGGCGGGTCGACCCCGACGCGCGGCCGCTACTGGCGCGAGGTGCGTCAGTCGGTCGACTTCCTGCTGAAGAACGCGGATCCGAACAGCGGCGTGATCTCGGTGCCCGCCGAGGAAGGCCGCAGCATGTACGGCCACGGCTTCGCGACGCTCTACCTCGCGTCGGTGTTCGGCATGGAAGAGGACCTGCGCAAGCAGGAGCGGCTCAAGCGCGTGCTCGACAAGGCGGTGTCGCTGATCTCGGCGGCGCAATCGTCCGCTGGGGGCTGGATCTACACGCCGGACTCGAACAGCGACGAGGGCAGCGTCACCGTGACGCAGATCCAGGCGCTGCGTGCGTGCCGCATGGCCGGCATCGTGGTCGACAAGAACACGATCGACAAAGCGGTCGACTACATCAGGCGCTGCCAGAACGCGGACGGCAGCATCCGCTACAGCCTGCGGTCGGGCGGCGACGGCCGGCCGGCGATCACCGCCGCCGGCGTCGCGGTGCTCTACAACGCCGGCGTCTACGACGACCAGCCGTTCGTCGACAAGGCGGTGCAGTACTGCAAGAAGCAGATCCGCGTGTCGGTCGACAACACCGGCCACCACTACTACACGCACCTCTACTGGGGGCAGGCCCTCTACCAGCGCGGCGGCGAGGACTGGCAGGAGTACTTCCGCCAGATGTCGGAGTGGCTCCTCAAGCAGCAGCGCAAGGACGGCAGCTGGCAGGGCGACGGCGTCGGCACCGTCTACGGGACCGCGATCGCGCTGACCATCCTGCAGCTGCCCTACTCCTACGCCCCGATCTACCAGCGGTGAGCGACCCGACCGGATCCCGTCGCGCGTGCTCTGCGTGTGCCGCGCTGCTGCTCGCCGTGGCTGGCGCCGGCCAGCAGCCGCTGCCGCCCGGCGTGACCCCCGCGGTGCGGGACGCGATCGTCCGCGGACAAGCGTGGCTCGCGCAGAACCAGGCCGACGACGGCAGCTGGCGCAACGCGGGCGGCCACGGCAGCTACCCGGTCGCGATGACCGGGCTCGCCGGCATGGCGCTGCTCGCCGGCGGTTCGACCCCGACGCGGGGGCGGTACTGGCGGCAGGTGCGGGACGCGACCCGGTTCCTGACGCGGCACGCCGATCCCGAGTCGGGCCTCGTCGCGCTGCACGCCGACGAGCACCACTCGATGTACGGGCACGGCTTCGCGACCCTGTTCCTCGCGTCGGTGTTCGGCATGGAGGAGGACACGCGGGAGCAACGGCGTCTGGGCCGCGTGCTCGACAAGGCGGTGGCGCTGATCTCCGCAGCGCAGTCGACCGCCGGCGGCTGGATCTACACACCCGGACGCAACGACGACGAGGGCAGCGTCACGGTGACCCAGATCCAGGCGCTGCGCGCGTGCCGCATGGCGGGCATCGTCGTCGACAAACAGACGATCGACCGGGCGGTGGACTACGTGAAGCGCTGCCAGAACGCCGACGGCGGCATCGCCTACAAGCTCGCGATGGCGGGTGGCACCAGCCAGCCGGCGATCACCGCAGCGGCCGTGGCCGTGTTCTACAACGCCGGGGTCTACGACGATCAGCCGTTCGTCGACGCGGCGGTGCGCTTCTGCAAGCAGCACCTGCGGGTCGAAGTCGACACGACCGGCCATCACTTCTACACACACCTGTACTGGGCGCAGGCGTCGTATCAGCGCGGGGGCGCCGACTGGGACGACTACTACGCACGCATCGGCGAGTGGCTGGTGCAGCGACAAGAGCGCGACGGCAGCTGGCCGGGAGACGGGGTCGGTCGCGTGTACGGCACCGCCGTCGCACTGACGATCCTGCAGCTGCCCTGGGCGCTGGCCCCCGTCTACCAACGCTGACCGGAGCACGGCCCGCCACCACCCACGACGATGCTCGGACTCGCCTTCCTCAACCCGCTGCTGCTCTGGGCGCTGCCGCTCGCCGCGGTGCCGATCGTCATCCACATCCTCAACCGGCGGCGGTTCAAGAAGGTGCCGTGGGCGGCGATGGACTTCCTGCTCAAGGCGATGAAGCGCAACCGCAAGCGGCTGCGCATGGAGCAGTGGCTGGTGCTGCTGCTCCGCGTCCTCGCGGTGCTGCTGCTGGTCGGGCTCGTCAGCCGCCCGCAGCTCGGCGGCGGCCTGCTCGGCGTGCGCACGCACCACGTCGTCCTGCTCGACGACAGCGCGTCGATGACGCAGCGGAGCGGCAGCACGAACCTGTTCGAGAAGGCCCAGGACCGCGTGCGGCTGCTCGCGGACGACCTCGGCCAGCGCCGCGGCGGCGACCTGTTCTCGATCGTGCGCACGAGCCGGCCGGCGAAGCCGGACCTGTGGGCGCAGCGCATCGGGCCGGACTTCGGTCGGCGCGCCGGCGCGCTGCTCAAGGAGCTGACGGTCGGCGACATGACGCCGGACCTCGGAAAGGCGCTGCAGACGACCGTCGAGCGGGCCGCCGAGGTGGAGGACGCGACGCGCGTCGAGTACTACGTCGTCGGCGACGGGCGTGCCTGGGACTGGGCGACCCCGGACGACAAGCCGCGCCCGCCGCTGCTGCGCGCGCTGTCGTCGCTCGACCCCGAGCGCGAGCACGTCACGGTGCTGACGGTCGGCGGCCAGCACCACAACCTCGCGGTGGTCGACGTGCGGCTGCAGGATCGGCTCGCGATCGCCTCCGTGCCGGTCACGCTGGCCGTCGACGTCAAGAACTTCGGCCTCGATCCGACGTCCCCGACGGCGGTCGCGGTCGAGGTCGACGGCCAGAGCCGCGTCGTGCAGACGGTGCCGCAGCTCGCGCCCGGCGAGCGCGTGACCGTGCCGTTCGCGCACACGTTCCACCAGGCCGGTGCGCATCGCGTCGACGCGCGTCTCGAACCGAGCGAGGCGTTCCCGACCGATGACCACCGCGCCCTCGCGCTGCACGTGCGCGAGCGCAGCCGCGTGCTGCTCGTCGACGGCCAGCCCGACGAGGACGACGGCGAGGTCTTCTTCGTGCAGGCGACCCTCGACCTGCCGGAGTCCGGCATCGAGACGCAGGTCGTCAGCGAGACCGGCTTCGACGAAGTCAACCTCGCGGCGTTCGACCTCGTCTGGTGGTGCAACGTGCAGGCGCCCACCAAGGCCGCGGCGCTGCGACTCGAGCAGTTCGTCGCGTCCGGCGGCGGCCTCGTGATCGCCTGCGGCGCGCTCGTCGACGCGCCCCGCTACAACGAGCTCCTGTGGCGCGACGGCGAGGGCCCGCTGCCGCTGCCGATCGGCGAGGTCGACGGCGACCCCGACCGGCCCGAACGCGCCGTGCTGGTGCAGCCCGAACACCCGATCTGCGACCGCGTGGCGGAGGTCTTCGACCTGTTGCTCGGCAACGTCGTGCAGGCCAAGCGCTGGCTGACGCTCGAGGAGCCGGCCGGCCACGAGGCCGCGATCGTCGCGCGCGTCCGCGACGCCGAAGGCCCGCCGCTGCTCGCGACCCGTAGCGTCGCCGGCCCCGGCGGCCCGGGCGGCGAGGTCGCGCTGCTCGCGCTGACCGCCGATCGCTTCTGGACCAACCTGCCGAGCACCGACCTGTTCCTCGTGCTGACGCACCAGATCCACCGCTACGCCGCGCGCCGCGACGATCCGAGCCGGCAGAACCTGCTCAGCGACGGGGTCTACCGGCTCGAGCTCGACCCGGGCGTCTACCGGCCGGACGTCACGCTGCGCGCGCTCGGCGGCGACGACGAGCGCACCTACACCGCCACCGAGGCGGCCCGCAGCGGGTCCGGTGCTGCGGAGGGCGCCGGCGCCGAGCCCGGGACGGAGCCCGGGACCGAGCCCGCCGAGATGCGCCCGCTCGAGCTGCGGGTGCCGATGACGGACCTGCGCGCGCTGTCCGCCTACGAGGTCGAACTGCAGCGCCACGACGGTGTGCCCGAGCGCCGCATGCTGGCCCGCAACGTGCCCGCCGACGAGGGCCGCCTCGTCGCGTTCGGCGACGCGGCGTTCCCCCGGCTCTATCCTGCCGACGTGCAGGAGCGCGTGACGTTCGTACGCGAGGAGGGCGGCGTCTCCGCGGCCGCCGGCGAGGGCGAGGCGTGGCCGCTGCTCGCGGCGCTCCTGCTCGTGGGTCTGCTCGCCGAGTCCCTGCTCGCCTGGAGGTTCGGCCGTCGCTGACGGCGATCGACGATGGACGACTTCCTCCGATGGCTCGCGAGCTGGCGCGGCATCGAGCCCGAGCCGGGCGCCGAGCTGCAGTTCGAGTTCGCGAACTTCCCCACGGGCGGGCTCGCGATGCTCGTGCTGATGGGCATGGCGGCGGTCGTCGTGCTGGTCGGCTTCGTCTACCGGCGCGACGGCAGGAACCTCGCCGGATGGCAGCGCCTGGTACTCGGCTCGCTCCGGGCGCTCGCGGTGCTGGCGGTCGTGCTGCTGTTGCTCGAGCCCAACCTCGTCACCGTCGTTCGCCAGGAGCGGCCGGGCCACACGATCCTGCTGGTCGACACGTCGCAGTCGATGACCCACCTCGACGCGTGGCGGCGCGATTCGGTGCAGGGCGCGGCGTCGAGCTGGCGCGAACTCGGCGTCGAGGATCCGAACGCCGCGCCGCGCTTCGACCTCGTCCGGGCGCTGCTCGGCGCCGACGACCAGGCCCTGGTCCGAAAGCTCGCGGCGAAGAACGTCGCACAGCTCTACGGGTTCGCCGGCAGCGTCGAGGAGCTGCCGCTCGTGCCGCCGCCGCCGCCGCCGACCGGCCCCGACGGCGCGCCCCTGCCGCCCGACCCGACGGCCGAGCCGCCGCTCCCGCGCCTCGACCTCGACCGGCTCCTCGCCGACGGCCGGTCGACCAACGTCGGCGGCGCGCTGCGCACGGCGCTCGACAAGAGCCGGCCCGCCGAGATCGCGGCGATCGTGCTGCTCACCGACGGCCGCCGCACCGCCGGGCCGCAGGGCGCCGAGATCGCGCGCCTGCTGAACCAGCGCAAGATCCCGCACACGCTCGTGCTCGGCATCGGCGACCCGTCGGAGACCCAGACGGTCTCGCTGACGCGAATGGAGGCGCCGGCCAAGGTGTTCCAGCGCGATCCGTTCGAGATGAAGGCGACGGTGACGTCGCAGGGCTACGACGGCGTCGCCGTGACGGCGCGGCTCGTGCGCATCGACGACAAGGGCGTCGAGACCGACGTGCGCACGCAGCCGGTGCAGATCGGCGGGAGCCAGGAGGCCACGATCCGCTGGCAGGATCTGACCAGCGACAGCCCGGGGCGCTTCTTGTTCCGCACCGAGATCGTGCCGCCCGACGGCGAGCCGATGGTCGCGGAGCGACACACGCGCACCGCGGCCGTCGAAGTGCTCGGAGACAGGCTGCGCCTGTTGCTGATCGCCGGCGGCTCGAACCACGAGTACCAGATCCTTCGCAACCTGCTGATCCGCGACAAGACGATCGACGTCTCGTGCTGGCTGCAGAGCGCCGACGAGAAGTTCCCGCAGGAGGGCAACGAGGAGGTGCGCATCGAGCGGCTGCCCGAAGAGCGCGCCGAGCTCGATCCCTACGACGTCGTGATCCTGATCGATCCGGACCCGGCGCGGCTGACGCCGAGGTTCTGCCAGCACCTCGCCGAGCACGTGGTCGAGGGCGGCTGCGGGCTCTGGTGGGTCGCCGGCGAGAAGTACACGCTCGACGCGCTCAGGCGCACGGCGGCGACCCAGCCGGTCGCCGACCTCTTGCCGATCGTGCCCGACATCGAGTTCGCCGAGCGCCAGATCATCGGCTTCGGCAAGGCGTTCCCGACGCCCTGGCCGTGGCGGCTGGCGGCGGACGGCGAGCAGGGACTGGGCGCGAAGATCATGCGCATCGCCGAGAACCGCGACGAGAGCCGGATCCTGTGGCAGCGCCTGCCGGGCTTCCACTTCTGGTTCCCGGTCTCGCGGCTCAAGCCGATCGCGGTCGCGCTCGCCGAGCACACCAGCCCGGACTTCCGCCGCGCCGGCCGGGGCATGCCGATGCTCGCGCTGCAGAACGTCGGCGCCGGCCGCGTCCTGTTCTCCGGCACCGACGAGACCTACCGCTGGCGGTCGTTGTTCGAGGACGCCTACGACCGCTTCTGGGTCAACGGCGTGCGCTATCTGTTCGAGGGCCGGCTGCAGGCGGGCAACAGCCGGCTGCGCATCCTGGCCAGCGACGACAAGATCGACCTCGGCGACGCGATCGAGCTCGTCGCGGAGGTCAAGGACGAGGCGCTGCAGCCGTGGATCGCCGACTCGTTCGCGGTCGTGCTCGAGCGCGACGGCGAGCCCGACGAGACCCTGGCGCTCGCGCCGGTCGAGGCGTCTCCCGGCACCTACTCGCTGCGCTACCGCCCGACGCGGCTCGGTGCCTACCGCGTGCGGGCCGCCGAGAAGATCGGCAAGCCGGTCGAGATCTCGTTCCAGGTGGTCGCGGCCCGGGTCGAGAGCGAAGGCCCGATGGATCGCGCCGAACTGGCGGCGATCGCGGGCGCCGACGGCGGCGAGCTGTTCGCGACGCCGCAGGAGCTGCTCGCGGCGCTGGACCGGATCCCGTCGCGCTCCGCCACCGACACGTTCCGCACCCCGCACGCGGTCTGGGACGGCTGGCCGACGATCTTCTTCGTGCTCGTGCTGCTGTCGATCGAGTGGCTGCTGCGCAAGCGCTTCAACCTGCTATGACCTCGACGATCCCCGAACCGCCGGCGGCGCCCTCCGGCTCGCCTCCCGAGCCGCTCGGCCGCGTGCTGGCCGCCGCGCGCGAACGCCTGCGCGAGCAGCGGCGGCGCGCGCGCCGGGGCGTCTGGATCGAGACGCTGGGCGTCGTCGGGCTCCTGCTCGTCGCCTACGCCGTGCCGACGCTCGTGACCGACCGGCTGCTCCGCCTCGAGCAGGTGTTCCGGGTCGCGCTGTTCGCCAGCTTCGGGATCGTCGTGCTGCAGGTCGTGCGTCGCCGCCTGATGCGGCCGCTCGACGTCTCGCTCACCGACGAGGAGATGGCGCTCGCGGTCGAGCGCCGCAGCCCCGAACTCGAGCAGGTGCTGATCAGCTCGCTGCAGTTCGACGAGCAGCTCGCCAGCGGCGCCCGGTCCGTCGAATCGCCCGAACTCAAGGCCGCCGTCGTGCAGCAGACGCGCGACCGGCTGGCGACGATCCCGTTCGGGCGCGCGGTCGACGCGGGGCGGGTGCGGCGCTACGCCGCCGGGCTCGTCGCGGCGGCGTCGTTCTTCGCCGTCTGGGCGGCGATCGACGCGTCCTCGCTCGGCATCTGGGCGAGCCGCAACGTGCTGCTCACCAACGTCGACTGGCCGCGCTACACGTCGCTGTCGTTCGCCGGCGCCGGCGACGCCGTGCGGCTGCCGCAGGGCGACGCGCTGACCGTGCGGGTTCGCGTCGACGGGCCGGTGCCCGAGCAGGTGTTCCTCGACTACGCGTTCGCCGGCGGCGACGCGGGCACCGAGCCGATGAGCCGGACGGGCGACGGCGAGTTCACCTGGACGCTCGACCAGGTCGTCGAGGACGTCACGCTGGCCGCGCAGGGCGGCGACTCGCTGCCGGTCGAGCTGCGCGTGACGATCGTCGAGCGGCCGGTCGTGCGGGACCTGGCCGTGCGCGTCACCTTGCCCGACTACATGGAGCGCGAGCCCTACGAGGTGCCGCCGACCGAGGGCGAGGTGCGGCTGCCGCGCGGCGCGCTCCTGTCGGTGTCCGGCCGCACGCAGAAGCCGCTCGAAGCCGCGTTCCTGCTGTTCGGCGACGACCGCAAGGTCCCGATGGCGCTCGGCCCCGACACGACGTCGTTCGCCGGCGAGCTGCGTCCCGAGGTGTCCGGGCTGCTCGTCGTCGACGTCATCGACGCGGACCGCCTGGGCGCCGGCACGCCGCCCAAGCTCGTGCTGCGGGTGGGCGACGACCGCAGCCCGACCATCGAGTTCCGGCTGCGCGGCATCGGCTCGTCGATCACGGCGCACGCGCGCGTGCCGGGCGAGATCAAGGTGCGCGACGACTTCGGCCTGCGCGAGGTCGCGGCGGCGACGCGCGTGACCGAGGACCGCCCGGCGGACCGCGGACCGGACGCTGGGCCGCTGCCGGAGCCGCCGTGGACGCCCGCCGAGGCGCTGTTCTCGACGCCGCTCGAGCGGGGCTCCCTGCGCTACGAGGCGGAGGCGAGCGTCGACCTCACGACGTGGAACCGCGTGCCCGACGAGTCCAGTCCCGACAACCCCATCCGCCCCGGCATGCTGTTCTCGCTGCGCTACGGAGCGAAGGACAACTACGGGCCCGGCGAGCCGCACGAGGGCTTCGGCGAGGCGATGACGTTCCGCGTCGTGACCCGCGAACAGCTGGTCGAGGAGCTGCGCCGCCGCCAGGTCGAGCAGCGCCGGGAGCTGCAGCAGATCGCCGACGAAGAGCAGGCGGCGACGCTCGAGCTGGCCGAGACGGTCAACCCGCGCGAGGCCGGGGACCGCGAGCGCGAGGCCGCGGCGCGCTTCCAGGCGCTCGCGCGGCGCCAGCAGGCGCTCGGGCGGCGGGCGCGCCTCGTCGGCGAGGCCTACCAGCGCATCCTCTGGGAGTACGAGAACAACCGCCTGATCGAGGCCAACAAGGTCCGCCAGATCGAATCGCTGATCACGGCGCCGCTGGAGTCCCTTGCCAAGGAGGCTTTCCCGGCGACGAGTCGTCTGGTCGAGCGCTTCGCCCGGACCGGGGAAGAGCCGATAAGGACAGAAGCAGTAGAGGGTTATCGCGAGATCCAGCGCCGGCTGGCGGCCGTGCTCCAGGAGATGGAGCAGGCCGAGAACCTCGCGGCCCTGCTCGAAGAGCTCCGAAACGTGATAAAGCTGGAGAACGAAGCGATCCGCGACGTCCGAAAGCGGGTCGAGGATCGCGAGCAGGACCTGTTCCGCCGCAAGGATCCCAAGGACAGGGATCCCAAGGACGAGAACAGGGACAAGTAGTCCGAGAGAGAGCCCCGACGCCCCTCGAGCGGGGCCAACCCACTTCGTGAGGTGCAGATGATCGCACGTGGCATGACCGTCCTGGTGGCCTTCGCGCTCGCCGCATCGACGCCGACGGCGTCGGCGCTGCGCGCGCAGGACCACCCCGTCGCCGCCGTCGGCAGGCAGGAGCTCGCGAAGGCCAAGTTCAAGGACCTGACCGAGCGCATGGAGAAGCTGATGGTCGTCCTGCAGAAGGACGAGCCCGAGGAGAGCAAGCTGATCGGCGCGGGCCTGCGCTTCGTGCAGGAGAAGCAGCTGCACCAGCGGCTCGGCCACGCCGGCGACCTGCTGCGGCAGGAGCGGTGGGACGAGGGCCTGGTCGTGATGGGCGAGCTCAAGGACGACCTGTCGACGCTGCTCGAGCTGCTGCAGAACCGCAACGCGGACCTGCGCGAGCTGCTCGAGCGCATCGCCCGGCTCGAGGGCTTCCGGGACCGCGTCGAGGACCTCGCGAAGCAGCAGCAGGAGGAGAAGGAGGCGTCGGCGCGCACCGAGGCGCTGCAGAAGCACCTCGAGGCGATCGAGGAGCAGAAGCGGCGCGCCGAGCAGCTGCTCGCCGAGCAGCAGGCGCTGCGCGATCGCACCAACCAGCTGCCGCTCGACGCCGCCGCCGGCGCGACGGCGCCGCTCGCGAAGAAGGAGGGCGAGCTCGAAGAGGACACGCGCGACCTCGCCGAAGACCTCGCCGAGCTGGAGAAGCAGGACGCCCAGCTGAAGAAGGAAGGCCAGCCCGGAGCGCCGAAGCCCGGAGACGCGAAGCCCGGCGAAGCGAAGCCCGGCGAAGCGAAGCCGTCCGAGACGGAGCCCGCCCCGGGCGCGCCGGGCTCCGGCAGCTGCAGCGGCAGCGCCGGCAAGGCGGCCCAGTCGATGCAGCAGGCCCAGCAGAAGCTCGACGCCAAGAAGGCCGAGTCGTCGCTGAAGGACCAGGACCAGGCGATCGAGGCGCTCGAGCGCACCATGGACGAGCTCGACGCGATGGCCGAGGAGGCGCGCCGGGAGCTGCTCAAGCTGCCGTTCGAAGAGCAGGCGAAGAAGCAGGAGGCGACCCAGCACGCCACCGACACGCTCGCCAAGGACATGGAGAAGGCCGAGCAGGACGGCGAGGACGGCGAGGGCCAGCCGACGCCCGGCAAGAACCGGGTGCAGCAGGCCGTGCCGAAGCAGCGCGCCGCCGCGGGCCAGCTGAAGGAATACGTGCCGGCCAAGCAGAAGCAGCAGGACGCCAAGGACGACCTCGAGGCCGCGCAGCGGGAGCTCGAGGAGGCGCTGGCGCAGCTGCGCCAGCAGCTGCAGGACGAGGTGCTGCGCGCGCTCGAGGAGCGCTTC
>CALKYL010000183.1 GCA_938003515.1 uncultured bacterium | reverse complement strand
CGCGTGCCGAGCGCGACGAACTGCTGGGGGTTGCTGGGCACGGCGCCCGGGTTGTCGTCGCGCAGCAGCGCGGTGCGCGGGGCCGTGCCGTCGGTGACCCGCGGCTCGTGGCCGTGCGTGCCGTCGTCGGCGGAGAAGAAGACGCGGTCCCCGACCGGCGTGAAGCGGGCGGGCAGCTAACTGCGGGAGCCGGTCCGGAGTGCCTTGAGCCGGCCGGTGCCGGCGGCGGTGCCGTCGCTCCGGTACAGCTCGTAGCCGTGGCCGATCTCGGCGGCGGAGTAGATCACCCCCGGTCCCTGGGCGAGGCAGGCGGCGGTTATCAGCTGCGGGTTGCTGTTGCCCGGCCCCGGCGTCAGGTCGACGACCAGGCTCGCGCCGAGGCCCGGCCGCCACTGCCACAGCTCGCTGCCCTCGGCGGGCGTGATCTGCGACCAGAACAGCCGACGGCCGAACGACGAGCACAGCCAGTCGCTGTTGCTGCCGCCGGGTCCCGGCGTCAGGTCCGCGACGACCGCGCACTGGCCGCACAGGCTGGCGGCGAGGGCGGCGAGGGCGGCGAGGACGGCGGTGCGCCACACGGGAACGATCGGGTCCATGGCCACACGGTGTCGCGGGCGCCGCGGATCGGACCGGTTCCGCGCGTGTCCGGCGCCCCGCCCGCCCCGCGTCCGCCGCCCCGCCCGCCCCGGGGACGGCGCCGAGGCGCCCGGGGCCGGCCGATCCGATCTGGACGAACGCCCCCTGCGCTCGCTAAGACAGGCGCCGCGCCCGACGCACCGGGCGCGAGAGCGCCACCATCAGGAGGGGGCACCGATGACCAGCGACGGCAGCGGACAGGGTCAGCTGTTCGCCGAATCAGACAGCACGGAGGTGGCAGACATGGCGACCAAGAAGGCCGCCTCGTCGAAGGGCAGGGCGAAGCAGGCCGGCGGCGCGCGCAGCGAGACCGCCGAGTCGATGGCCAAGCGCCAGCGCGAGATCTCGGTCAGCGAGTTCTTCGCCAAGAACCGGCACCTGCTCGGCTTCGACAGCCCGCGCAAGGCGCTCCTGACCGCGGTCAAGGAGGCCGTCGACAACAGCCTCGACGCGTGCGAGGAGGCGCGCATCCTGCCGGACCTCAAGGTCACGATCGAGCGCATCGGCGACAACGACAAGCAGTTCACGATGATCGTCGAGGACAACGGCCCCGGCATCGTGAAGCAGCAGGTGCCGCACGTGTTCGGCCGGCTGCTCTACGGCAGCAAGTTCCACCGCCTGCGGCAGTCCCGCGGCCAGCAGGGCATCGGCATCTCCGCGGCGGGCATGTACGGCCAGCTGACGACCGGTCAGCCGGTGCGCGTGCGCAGCAAGCCCGGCAAGCGCGCGCTGCCGCTCGAGTTCACGATCCGCATCGACACCGCCAAGAACCGCCCCGAGTACAGCGACAAGCCGATCGAGTGGCAGAAGGACCACGGCACCGAGGTCGCGATCGCGATGGAGGGCGAGTATCGCCGCGGGCAGAAGAGCGTGCAGGAGTTCCTGAAGCTCATGGCGATCTCCAACCCGCACGTCAACCTGACCTTCGTCGAGCCCGACGGCACGGTCACCGAGTACGTGCGCAACACGACGGAGCTGCCGAAGGAGGTCGAGGAGATCAAGCCGCACCCGCACGGCGTCGAGCTCGGGATCCTGCTGAAGATGATCCAGGAGAGCGAGAACCGGACGGTGAGCGCGTTCCTGCAGCAGGACTTCTCGCGGGTCGGCCCGACGGTCGCGAAGGAGATCTGCGAGAAGGCGGGCGTCAACCCGTCGAGCAACCCGCGGCGGCTCGAGACGAAGTCGGTGCAGAAGCTCAAGGAGGCGATCGACGCGACCAGGATCAAGGCGCCGCCGCTGTCGTGCATCGCCCCGATCGGCGAGGAGCTGATCGTCAAGGGCCTGAAGAAGGAGGTCGAGGCCGACTACTACCTCGCCGCTTCGCGCAAGCCGGTCGTCTACCGCGGCCGGCCGTTCGCCGTCGAGGTCGGCATCGCCTACGGCCGCCCCGGCGACACGCTCGAGGTGACCGAGGGCGGCAAGATCGTCGAGAAGTCGGTCGTGAAGAACGACGAGCTCTTGATGGGCGCCGCCGACGAGCCGATCCGCCTGATCCGCTTCGCCAACCGCGTGCCGCTCGTCTTCCAGCAGTCGGCGTGCGCGATCACCAAGGCGGTCATCAACACGAACTGGAAGAACTACGGCCTGCAGCAGCCGCGCGGCGCCCTGCCGATCGGACCGATGGTCGTGTTCGTGCACATCGCGTCGGTGTGGGTGCCGTTCACCAGCGAGTCGAAGGAGGCGATCGCCGCCTACGACGAGATCATGGACGAGCTCAAGAAGGCGCTGATGGAGTGCGGCCGCAAGCTCGGCACCCACGTGCGCAAGGGCAAGCGCCTCGCGAGCGAGTTCAAGAAGCGCAACTACATCACGATGTACATCCCCCACGTCGTCGAAGCGCTGAAGGACATCCTCGAGCTCGACGACCAGGAGACCGAGAAGGCCGCGACGAACCTGACCGAGGTGCTCGAGAAGAGCCGCAAGCTCTGAGAAGGGCTCAGAGGGCGCCGACGGTCACGGCCAGCGCGTTGCTGACGCCGATCGCCTGCAGGCCCTGCGGGCCGAGTTCGAGCCAGAACAGCTCGAGGTAGAACACGGCGCCGGCCGCCCACCCGAAGCGACGAGACGGCTACGGGCCCGAAGGCTCGGCACGGGCGGTCTCCTTCGGTCGGGGACCGGGCGGCGGGGTCGTGGCGCGCGGCCCCTGGCCGACGGCGCGCGACGAGGAATCGATAGTGCGGCCCGGCCGGCGTCGCTAGCATCCGTTCGCCGGGTCGGTCAGGGCCCGCGGAGCGACGATGGCAGCCAAGAAGAGCAAGAAGGTCCAGAAGAAGTCCGCCCCGAAGACGCCGCGCAAGCCGATGACCAGGCTCGACCAGGTCACGGTCGGCGAGATCAACCAGTGCGCCGACCACGTCTTCAAGAGCATCTCGAAGCACGGCAAGCCCGAGCTGAAGTTCCCCGAGCGCTCGCTGCGCAACGCCCGCTACGACAAGAAGGGCGGTTTCCAGATGGGGCGCGGCCGCATCGAGCGCACGCTGACGGTGCCCCGGGTAAAGACCTTCGTGCAGGCGATGAAGATGATGGCGTTCTCGAGGGAGATGACCGCGGACGACGCCTTCGCGACCAAACGAGAGGCCTACTACATCTCGAAGAACTGGGGCGAAGCGAAGTTCAAGGACCAGCCCGAGTCCGACACGGTCATGGACGACATCGAGGCGCTGTTCAGCCTCGAGGGGGTCAGCCGCGAGCAGCTGCGCTTCCGTCCGGAGGACCACGGCGGCTCGGTCGCCGGCCAGCTGATCGTCGTCGACCGCGACCCGGAGACGGCCGAGATCATCCGGCACGACTGCACCGCGATGGGCTCGAGCGCCTACCAGATCCCGCGGTCGGTCGAGCACCTCGGCTTCGAGTCGAAGGCGAAGTTCGTGCTGGTCGTCGAGACGGGCGGCATGTTCGACCGCCTGAGCCACCACAAGTACTGGCGCACCGCCAGCTGCATCCTGGTCGGCACCCAGGGCGTGCCGTCGCGCGCGACGCGGCGCTTCATCCGCAAGCTGTCCGACGACGCGAAGCTGCCCGTCTACTGCTTCAACGACTGCGACCCGTACGGGATCTCCAACATCTACCGCACGCTCAAGGTCGGCTCGGGCAACGCGGTGCACCTGAACCAGTTCATCTGCGGGCGGCCGGCGCGCTCCCTCGGCGTCACGCCGCAGGACATCCTCGACTTCGAGCTGCAGGACGCCACGCACCCGCTGAAGGAGGTCGACGTCAAGCGCGCCAAGGACGCGCTCAAGAACTACACGTTCTTCCAGGCGCACAAGTAGTGGCAGAAGACGATCCAGCAGATGCTGAAGATGGGCGTGCGCGCCGAGCAGCAGGCGCTGGCCAAGTGGGGCCTGAACTTCGTGATCGACGAGTACCTGCCGCGCAAGCTGAAGGACCCGTCCAAGTTCCTGCCCTAGGCGGACCGCCACGTTCCGTCGCGGCGATGCCGCGCGGTCTGCATCGGTCGCGCGGCGGGGGCGACGGATGTCCGCTCTTGAGCCGGAGCGCAGGACGGGGCTCGCCGCGTCGTGGACGGCCTCCTGGCCGACGGCGGGTCCGGCCGGGGGCGGACCCGGGCGGAGGGACCCGAACGAGGCCGGGGGGTCGCGCGTCGGCAATCCGCGGATTCCGTTGGCCGATCGGCGGAATCCGTTGGCCGATCGGCCGCGGACGGCTCCTGATGGGAGCTGCCCCCTCCCCTCCCCTACCCGAGCGATCCCCCCCATGCGCCATCACCTCCGCCTCGCCCTCGTGCCCGCGCTCGCCTGCCCCGCGCTCGCGCAGTTCCCCGTGCTGCCCGCCCCGAGCCTCGTCGCCCGCACCGCACCGCGGGCCGAGTGGTCGAACGTCGCATCCACCGGCCTGACGGCCACCGGCTCGACCTTCCGCTGCGACAACCCGGGCGCTGCCACCGACGACCTGCTCTACGTCTTCGGCGGCTGCCTCGACAACAACACGTCGACGACCCTGAACGACCTTTGGGCGTTCGATCCCGTCGCCGGCACCTTCGCCCAGGTCAACGACGGCACCGGCTCGCCCGCGCCGCACGCGCGCTGCCGCGCGTCGGTGGCGTGGAACCCGCTGACGCAGCGGCTGATCGTGTTCGGCGGCGACAACCGCGCGACCGGGCCGCTGCCGCCGAACACGCTGCTCAACGACACGTGGGAGTACGACCCCGTCGCGGACACGTGGACCGACGTCACGCCGGCGGGCGGCAACCCGTCGCCGCGGCGCTGGGCGGCGATGGCCTTCGAGCCGCAGATCGGCGGCATGCTGCTGTTCGGCGGCGACGTCGGCGCCGGCTCGCTCTCGAACGAGACGTGGCTCTTCATCGGCGGCGCCTGGGCGCAGCTGAGCCCGGTGACCGTGCCGCCGGCCCGGCGCATGGCGAGCCTCGTGACGCGCAACGACGCGTTCCAGGACGTGCTGATGTGCGGCGGCGACGACTCGTCGCTGACGACCTACGCGCCCGACGTCTACCGGCACCTCGACGTGTGGACCTGGTCGGGAGGCGACTGGACGCTGATCAGCAGCTACGACTGGGCGACGCAGACGGGCACGTTCCCGGCGAGCGCGTTCGCCAACCAGGCGGTCTACGACCCGCTGCGCAAGCGCGTCGTGCTGCAGGGCGGCCAGGGCATCGCCGCCAACACCGCGAGCAACAAGACCTACCTGTTCGGCACGACGCTCTACAACGGCTCGCCGACCAACTACACGAGTGAGTTCGACTGCCTGACGAACTCGTGGACGATCTACGCGAACCCGACGACCGGCAGCGCCCCCTACAACAACACGGACCCGAGCATCGGCCGCATCAGCCGCTACTTCGCGGGCTTCGTGCCGGCCACCGGAAAGGTCTACAAGTCAGGGGGACAGGACCCGACCAAGTCGTTCTCGCGCCCGACCTACAACGTCTACGAGTACCAGGCGAGCCCGGTCGCCGCGGCGGCCGACTACGGCGCGGGCTGCGCCGGGCCGGGCGGCACCCCGACGCTCGCGGCCGACGACCTGCCGTGGACCGGACGCACCCTCTCCGCGACCTGCACGAACCTCGGGCCGACGTCGCTGACCCTCTCGGTGTGGGGCGCGACCCAGACCTCGGTGCCGCTCGCGCCGCTGCTGCCGCTCGCGGGCGCGGGCTGCCTCCTGCTCAACGACGTGCTGCTGCTCGCGGGCCCGGACGTGCCGGCCGCCGGCCAGGTGCAGCTCTTCCTGCCGATCGTCGACGACCCGACCCTCGCGGGCACGGTGCTGCAGGTCCAGGTCGCGGAGCTCGAGTTCTCCGGCCCGACGTGGGTCGGCCTCTACACGTCGAACGGCGTGACCCTCACGGTCGGCGCCCTCTGATTCGCTGGCGATCGCGCGCGGCCGGCGTCACCATGCCGGCATGACTCCGAGCCGCGCTGCCGCCTCGACGCTCCTGCTGCTCGCGACCGCGTGCAGCTCGATGCAGTACGACCTCGCCGACCTGAGATCGGAAGAGCGTCGTGTAGGGAAAGAGTGTAGATCTCGG
>CALKYL010000182.1 GCA_938003515.1 uncultured bacterium | reverse complement strand
TCGCGCGCGCGAGCCGCGCCCGCGAGGTCGGGGCGATGCGTGCCGAGCGCGAGCAGCAGGAGCGCGAGCTCGAGGTGCTGCTCGCGACCCGCGACGAGGCGCTCGCCGCGATCGCGGCGGCGAAGGCGGAGTCGGTGCGGGCGAGTTCGGCGCTGCGCGCCGTGCGCGCCGAGCTCTCGCGCCAGCTCGACCTGCTGCAACAGGGGGAGCAGGACCTCGAGGCCGCGAAGGCGCGCGCGGCGCAGATCGAGCGCGAGCTGGCGCCGCTGCGGGCGCTCGAGCAGACGGCCCGGGAGCAGGAGGCGCTGCTCGCCGCCGCGAAGCAGCGCGTCGTAGGGCTGGCCGAGGAGCTGCGCGTCGCGGAGGCGGCCGTCGCATCGCAGGAGGCCGCGCTCGGCCCGCGGCTGGCTCAGCTGCAGGCCCGCCTCGCGCAGCTGGCCGCGGCCGGCGTCGCGCTGGCCGACGTCGACGCGAAGATCGCCGCGGCGCAGCAGGTGCTCGCGCCGCCGGAGCCGCCGCCGGACCCGGAGAAGAAGCAGGACTGACCGCGCCGCAGGCGCGGCGGTCCGGTCACCGGGGCCCGATCACGACGGCGCGGTCGTGCGGACCCGCCGCTACGGCCATTCGTGGTGGAAGTGCTCGCCGGCCGGCTTGTCGACGCGCTCGAAGGTGTGCGCGCCGAACAGGTCGCGCTGCGCCTGGGTGAGGTTCTGCGGCAGCGACGCGCGGCGGTAGGAGTCGAAGTAGCTCAGGCTCGCACCCATCGCGAGGGTCGGCACGCCGCGCTCCGCGGCGAGCGCGACGACCCGGCGCCACGCGACCTGGTGCTCCTGCAGGAACCCGCCGAGCTCCGGATCGAGCAGCAGGTTCGGCAGCTGCCGCTGCTTCTGGAACGCCGCCTGGATGCTCTTCAGGAAGCGCGCGCGGATGATGCAGCCGCCCTTCCAGATGCGCGCGACCTCGCCGAGGTCGACGCCCCACCGCTTGTCGGCGTCGGCGGTCGCGAGCAGGTCGAGCCCCTGCGCGTAGGAGCAGATCTTGCTGCAGTAGAGGGCGTCGCGCACCGCGTCGACCCAGTCGGACGCCTTGCCCGCCGGCGGCTGCTTCGCCTCCGCCGGGCCGCGCAGCCGCTCGGCGGCGCGCACCCGTTCGTCCTTGCGCGCGCTCAGGTAACGCGCCTCCACCGCCGCCTGCATCGTCGGCACGGGGATGCCGTAGCGGAGCGCGATCTCGCTGGTCCACTTGCCGGTGCCCTTCTGGCCGGCCCGGTCGAGGATGACGTCGACCATCGGCCGGTCCGTCTCGGGGTCCTTGGCGCGCAGGATCCGGGCGGTGATCTCGATCAGGAACGACTCGAGGAACCCCTGGTTCCACTCCGCGAACGCGTCGGCCATCGCCGCGTGCGACATGCCGAGCACGTTGTGCATCAGGTCGAAGCACTCGGCGATCAGCTGCATGTCGCCGTACTCGATGCCGTTGTGCACCATCTTGACGAAGTGGCCGGCCGCGCCCTTGCCGACGTGCGTGACGCACGGACCGTCGTCGACCTGGGCGGCGATCTTCTTCAGGATCGGCGCGAGCTCGTCGTAGGCGCTCTTCTCGCCGCCGGGCATCAGGCTCGGCCCGTTGAGCGCGCCGTCCTCGCCGCCGGACACGCCCATGCCGACGAACCGGAAGCCCTTCTTGCCGAGGTCGGCGGCGCGGCGGTCGGTGTCGTCGGGGTGGGAGTTGCCGGCGTCGATGATCATGTCGCCGGACTGCAGGTGGGGCAGGAAGGTCTCGATCGTCGCGTCGACGGGCTGGCCGGCCTTGACCAGCAGCAGCACGCGGCGTGGGCGGACGAGCGACGCGCAGGCCTCTTCGGGGCTCTTGGCGCCGACCATCTTGTAGCCGGATTCGCAGCGCGCGAGCGTCGCCTCGGTCTTGTCGTACGAACGGTTGAAGACCGTGATCGGGAAGCCGTTGCGGGCGATGTTGAGGGCGAGGTTCTGGCCCATCGTGGCCAGACCGACGACGCAGATCTGGGAGGTGGCTTGCATGCGCGGCTCTCGGAGCGACGGCCGCATGGTAGCCATCGACGCGCGCGACGCCGCAACCAATCGAAGTTCGGCGCGCGCTTCGTGCGCGCGCCGAGTCGCGCCGTGTCGGCGCGCGCTTCAGCGGCGCTCGGTCTCGACCGGAGTCGCGGGCTCCGGCAGCTTCTCGCGCCACGCGGGCCAGTCGCGCGGATCGGGCCCGGGGTCGGCGGCCGTCAGCTGCTTCAGCGCCGCGCGGTAGGCGCGCACGATCGTGCGCACCTCGTAGACGCCGGCGACGGTCACGTCGAGCACGGTGCCGCTCTGCAGCACGTCGATGCGCGGGTCGGCGATGAACGCGGCCTGCGCGACCTCGACGTCGTAGTCGCGGATGTAGGCCTGCTGCTGCAGGAACGCGACGTGCGCCCGCGGCGCGCCCTGCCCGCCGTTGGCGAGTCCGGCGGCCGCGTGCGGCCCGGCCTTGACCAACAGGTCGACGGCCGCCGGGTGGCCGAGCCCGCCGAGCGCCTCGGCGGTGCGCACGCGCACCTTGCCGTTCTCGTGCGCGAGCGCGCCGGCCATGTAGACGACGTCGTCGGTGTCGATCGTCGGACGCCCGATCGCGAACGCCGCTTCGCGGAGGCGGCTGTCCTTGTCGAGCACCGCGGTGCGCAGCACGAAGCGTGCGTTGCCGGCGGTCGGACGGCGCTGCAGCGCCGCGAGCGCCGCGATGCGCTGGCGCCGGTTGGGGTTGCGTCGCGCCTCCCGCCGCAGCTCCTGGTCGGCGTTCGGCTCGCGCACCAGGAGCTCCTCGAGCGCCGCGGCTACGCCGTCGCCGGTGTCGGCGCGGAACAGCTTCAGCATCGCCTGGACTCGCTTGCGCGTCGGCGCCTGCCGCACCGAGCTCGGCAGCAGCTCCGGTTCGAGCTGCGCGAGGAAGTCGCGCAGGCGGCGGGCGATCGGGTCGGGGTCGCCCCGGCCGTCGACGTCGCCGAGCAGGGCCAGCGCGCGGTCGAGGTGCCGCCACATCTCGCGTTCGAGCCCGTAGTCGAGCGCCTGGCGGGCGGGGTGCAGGTGAGCGGAGGCCGTGTCACAGCTCATCTTGGACAGCTGGGCGAGCTTGTAGCGGGACCGCTGGTATGCGATAGTCGAGAACACCGCCGATTCCGGCACGACGACGAGGCCGTCGCGGGTCTCGACTTCGAAGTGGCCTTCGTGCAGCCGGTATTCCCCGACGAGCACGCGCCCGTCGCGCAGGCGCAGCTCCTGCGCGGTGGCCGGGGTGGCGAGGGCCGACGAGGCGAGCGCCGCGAGCGACAGCCCGGCGGCGAGCGCGGGCAGGCGTCGGGAGGGGAAGGACGGACGTGGCGCCATGGCGATGGTCTCCGGATCGCGAGTCGGTCGCACCGTGGGACGAGGGGCAGTCCCCGGTTAGGATGCGGCACTGCGAGCATGAACCGTACCGCCTCCGCTGCCCTGAGCGTCCTCGTCTGGCTGGCCGCCGGCCCGGCGGCCCAGGACCCGGCCGAGGCCGCCGGGAAACAGTCACAAACCGATGCGGTTCAGGAGCTTGTAGCGAGCATCCGGGCGGCGGAGGCGGCCCTGACGAGCCTGCGCCTGACGATGACGACGCAGGGCCGGTGGCCGGGCGGCCTCGACGTCACGACCCGCGGCGAGCTGCGTGTCCTGCGCGGGACACAGGCGGGTGCCATACCCGGGCGGGACCGCGTCTACAGCCGCCTCGACTACGCGTTCGGCGACGGGCTGACCGGCAGCATGGAGACGGCCGAGACCGCCGACGGCATCGTGCTGTTCGAGGAGGACCCGGCGTTCGGAGCGGTGCTGCTGCGCATCGAACCGCTGCTCGTCGCCGACCTCGCGTGGGCCGGCGAGGTGCTCGGTGAGGACGGCATGCCCGGTATGGCGGACCGACGGGCGCAGTCGCCGCTCGGCAGCGGCATGCTCGCCGACCTCGCGCGCACGTTCGACCTCGCGGTCGCCGACGACCGCGAGCGCGACGGCGAGCGGGGCACCTGGCTGCGCGGCGCCCGCAAGGCGGGCCTCGCCGAGCAGGAGCCCGACCTGCCGCTCGCGGACCGGGTCGAGCTGTTCGTGCGCGAGCGCGACCGCGCGCTGCTGGCGGCGCATTGGTTCGTCGGCGACGAGCTCGTGCAGCGCGTGACGGTCGAAGCGCTCGAGACCGGGGTCGCGCTGGACGCCGGGGCGTTCGCCGTCGACGGGCGGGGCCAGCGGCTGCGGGACGTGCAGCTCTACCAGCCGATGTGGGAGCAGATCGAGCAGGTGGTCGCCCGGGCCGAGGCGAAGGCCCCCGGCGGGCGGGTGCGACCCTCGCGCGCGTGGCTGCAGATCGCGCTCGCGTTCCTGCGCGGCTGGGCGTGGCTGCGCTGAGCCGGGCCGGTCTGAGCTGCGCTGAGCCGGGCCGGTCTGAGCTGCGCTGAGCTGGGCCGGTCTGAGCTGCGCTGAGCTGGGCCGGTCTGAGCTGCGCTGAGCTGGGCCGAGCTGAGCTGGGTCTGGCCGGGCTGACCGGCCCGGCGCCGCGGTCAGCCGCGGTCCTCCTCGGTCGGCGGCGTCTCGAGCAGCACGAGGCCCTTGTAGCGCGACTTCGCGTAGTCGATCTCGAAGTCCGAGTGGAACAGCGCGACGAAGCGGTCCGCCTCGTCCTTGACGACCATCGGCAGGATCTCCAGCACCTCCTCGGTCACGTCGTCGATCCACCGCGCACGCGTCCAGCCCTTGCGGTCGAGCCGCAGGGCGACCCCGTACTCGGACTCGAGCCGCGCCTGGAAGACCTGCAGCTGCAGCTCGCCGACCGCGCCGAGGATCGGCTCGCGCGCGCCGACGCGCGGCCAGAAGACCTGCACGACGCCTTCCTCGCCCAGCTGTTCGAGGCCCTTGCCGAAGCCCTTGGCCATCGACGGCTCGCGCGGCGCCACCTGCGCGAAGATCTCCGGCGGGAAGCGCGGGAAGTTGCGCACTTCGAAGACCGGTCCGGAGCTCAGCACGTCCCCGACGCGGAACATACCGGGGTTGATCAGACCGATGACGTCGCCGGGCCACGCCTCTTCGATCGACACGCGTTCCTGGCCGAAGAAGCGGTGCGGGTGCGACAGCCGCACGTCGCGCCCGAGCCGCAGGTGCTTCGCGGACATACCGCGCTCGAAGTGGCCGGACGTCACGCGCAGGAACGCGATGCGGTCGCGGTGCATCTTGTCCATGTTCGCGGCGACCTTGTAGACGAAGCCCGAGAAGAACGGCGCGTGCGGTTCGACGCGGCCGTCGAGCGTCGGCAGCGGACCGGGGGACGGCGCGATCTCGAGGAAGCGCTGCAGGATCGTCTCGACGCCGAAGTTGACGAGCGCGCTGCAGAAGAACATCGGCGAGATCTCCTGGCGCAGGAACGCGTCCTGGTCGAACGGCGCGACGCACGTCTCGACCATCTGCAGGTCCTCGACCAGCTTGTCGTGCGCGCGCTCGCCGAGCAGGTCGCGCAGCTTCGGGTCGAGCGGCCCGGTCGTCTGCACCGAGGCCTTGGTGGCGTTGTGCGCGGTCCGCTCGAACAGCAGCACCTGCTTGTCGCGCAGCGAGTAGACGCCGCGGAACGAGTCGCCCGAGCCGATCGGCCACGACGCCGGCACGACGGTGATGCCGAGCACCTTCTCGACCTCGTCCATCAGGTCCAGCGGCGCCCGGGCCGGCCGGTCCATCTTGTTGACGACGGTGACGATCGGGATCTGCCGGTCGCGGCAGACCTTGAACAGCTTGATCGTCTGCGGCTCGACGCCCTTGGCGCCGTCGATCAGCATCAGCGCGGCGTCGGCGGCCACCAGGGTGCGGTAGGTGTCCTCGGAGAAGTCCTGGTGGCCCGGCGTGTCGAGCAGGTTGACGCACCGCCCCTCGTACTCGAACTGCAGCGCCGACGACGAGATCGAGATGCCGCGCTGCTTCTCGATCTCCATCCAGTCCGACGTGGCCGACTGGCCGCCCTTGCGCGCCTTGACCGAGCCGGCCTCGCGGATCGCGCCGCCGTAGAGCAGCAGCTTCTCGGTCAGCGTCGTCTTGCCGGCGTCCGGGTGCGAGATGATCGCGAACGTGCGGCGGCGCTGGATCTCGTGCTTCAGGTCGGGCATCGGCGGCGAATTCGGGCGAACAGTGTAGCCGCCGCCCGGCGCGGGTGCAC
>CALKYL010000181.1 GCA_938003515.1 uncultured bacterium | reverse complement strand
ACCTGGACCTGCAGGGGCGCGTCTTCCTGCACGACTACGACTGGCACGCCGACGAGGACCTCGCGACGCTGACGCTGATCCTGACGGCGCCGATGGTCGTCACCAACTGGATCAACCTCCAGTACTACGCGTCGACGGTCGACAACCGCGCCTTCGGCAGCGGCAACAAGCTGTTGCACAACGTCGCCGGCGGCAACCTCGGCGTCTTCGAGGGCAACGGCGGCGACCTGCGCATCGGCCTCGCGATGCAGTCCGTGCACGACGGGCGCACCCTGCGCCACACGCCGCTCCGGCTGTCCGTGTTCGTCGAGGCCCCCGCCGCCGCGATCGACGCGGTGCTGGCGGCGCACGACGCGCCGCGCCAGCTCGTCGACAACGGCTGGCTGCACCTGTTCCGCATCGCGGCCGACGGCGCCGTCGAGCAGCGCGTCCAGGGCGCGTGGCGCCCGTTCGCGCCGACCGACGCTGCGCGCTGAGCATGCCTTCCCATTCCCCGACCGTTCCGACCAACAGGAGAACCGAAGATGCAGACCCCGACGATGGATCCCCGCATGTCCGCCGGTGCCCAGCGCGCCGGCCACGCTCCGCGCCGCACGCACTCGCCGCTCGGCATCGCCGTCTTGCTCGCCGTCGTGGCGCTCGCGCTGGCGTTGCGCAGCTGGTGGGTCCTGTAGCCCGACTCAGCGCGCCAGCCGCAGCAGGCGCGCCTCACCGGCCGCGGTCAGCCCGAGCCGTCCGAGCTCCCGCTCGAGCTGCTCGGGCGCGCCGTGGCCGTCGAGCCACGCGTTGACGCGCGCCGCCGCGGTCGAGTCGACGAAGGCGCGCTCGTCGTCGAAGAGCGCGCGCAGCTCGTCGTGCAGCGGGCCGTCGGCGCGCAGCCGGTACTTCTGGTGGTAGTCCTCGGCGATCCAGAAGCGATCGAACGGCGCGATCTCGGTGCGCACCGCGTCGGGAGTCTCGACGAAGCGCCGTCGGGTCGACTCGATCGCCGCGCGCTGCGCGTCGTCGTGCCAGAACACCGCCGACATGTACTGGCGGCTCCACGGCGTGCGGCACGGGTTGTGGGACGTCCAGAAGACCTCGAGCAGCTGCTCGTAGGTGACGACGCGAGGGTCGAAGTCGACCTGGATCGACTCCGCGTGGTCGCCCATGCGCCGGTAGGTCGGCGCCGGGGTCGAGCCGCCGCAGTAGCCGACGCGGGTGCGCAGCACGCCGTCGAGACCCCCGAACCGGGAGTCGGGCCCCCAGAATCACCCGAGCGCGAACGTCGCGGTCTCGAAGGTCGCGGGAGCGGCGCGGTCGATCGGGGGGCGGCGGTCGGTCCGGGGCGCAGCGGCGCGCGAGGTGTTCGGGTCGGCGGTCGGCATCGGGGCGATACGGGTCGTGGTCTCGTCGTCGTCCGCCGCGCAGGCGGCGAACGCCGCCGCGATCACGGCCGCGAACGCGCCGAGCAGGGCTGGACGGCGGGTCATGGCGGCGGTGCTACGCGGCGGGCGCGGATCAGATCCCGTCCTTGCCGCCGCCGGTGCCTTCCTCGGCGGCCTGCTTCGCGGCGCCGACCTCGACGCCGCAGTAGTCCTGCATCAGCTTCGCGAAGGCCGGCTCGCCGCGCAGCGACCGGATGTCCATGTCGCTCTGCAGCAGCGACACCTCGAGCGGGCTGTCGAGCTCCTTGCCGAGCTCGAGCGCCCGCGCGAGCCGCTTCATCGCTTCGTCCTTGTTGCCGGACAGCGCATAGGAGCACGCGCAGTTGTAGTAGCTCGACGGCAGTCCGGCCCACGTCGGGTCCAGGCCTTCGACGATCTCGATGACCTTGGCGTGCGCCGCGGCCGCGGCCGCGTAGTCCCGCACGTTGTAGTGGATGTCGGCGAGCTGCGTCCAACCGCGCAGGCGGGTGTTGACCTCCGCGCCTTCGGTCTGCTGCTTCGCCGCGGCGAGCATCTTGTCGACGTGCTCGGTCTTGCCGAACTGGTAGAGCGCGTACTTCGCGCGCGAAGTCAGCCGCTCGGGCGACAGGAAGTCGCCGGCGAGCTTCTCGAGCTGTTCGATCAGCGCTTCCGACGGCTCCGTCACGACGTCACGCAGCGCGTGGATGCACGCCTCGCGGAACATCACCGGCGTCGCGGCGACGTCCTTCGGCGCCTCGGTCAGCCACATGCGCAGCATCGGCACCGGATCCCACCCGAGCTCCGCGAGCGCGGCGTACTGGCCCGCGAAGATGGCGCCCGTCGCCAGCTGCGCGTCGACGAAGGCGGCGAGCGCCTTCGGCCGGGCGGCCTCCTCGGCTCCGCGCAGGCGCTCGAGGGGTGACGCCTTCGCGGCGTTCGCGTCGGCGGGCTTCGAATCGGCGTTCTGGGCGGGGACGGCGGCGGCGAGCACGCACGCGAAGAGCCAGGTGGGGCGCATGGTCGAGATCCTCGTGGAGGCGAGCCCTCGATTGTGGAGGGGCGGGTCCGGCGCGGCAAGGCGCCCCGGCGGCGGCCGCCCAGCCCGCCCCTACATGCGCTGCGGCGCCGGGATGCCGAGCAGCCCGAGCGACGTCGTCAGCAGCCTGCGCGCCGCGTCGACGAGCACCAGGCGGGCGTCCTGGACCGCCGGCTCGGCGCCGACGACGTAGTGGTCGACGAGGTAGCTGTGGATCTCGCCGGCGAGCGCGATCGCGTGGCCGGTGATCACGCTCGGTTCGGACTGCTCCGCGGCGCGCTGCACCGCGTTGCCGAACTCCATCATCGTCAGCAGCACGTTCTCGGCGTCGGCGAGCAGCGCGAAGTCGACCCGGTCGGACGCCGGCACCGGTCGATCGACCTTGCGCAGGATCGAACCGAGGCGCGCGACCGCGTATTGCACGTACGGCCCGGTCTCGCCCTCGAAGTTGAGCATCGCGTCCCAGTCGAACTTGACGTCCTTGATGCGCGAGTTCTTCAGGTCGTTGAAGACGATCGCCGACACGCCGACCTGCTCGGCGACGGCGTCCTTGTCCTCGAGCTCGGGGTTCTTCTCGTCGATGATCTGCCGCACCTTGGCGACGGCTTCGTCGAGGATCTCGTCGAGGAACACCGCGTTGCCCGCGCGAGAGGCGAACTTCTCCCACTTGCCGTCGGGGCCCTTGGACAGCACGAGACCGAACGGCACGTGCTCGATCGCCCCGGCGATCGGTTCCCTCATCTTCGCGAGCACGCCCTTGAGCTGCGCGAAGTGCAGCTTCTGTTCGGCGCCGACGACGTAGAGGATCCGGTCCGGATGGAACTGCGCCTCGCGGTGGAACGCCGCGGCGAGGTCGCGCGTGTGGTAGAGCGTCGTGCCGTCGCTCTTCCGGAGGATGCACGGCTCCTTGATGCCCTGCTCCTTGAGCCAGACGACCTCCGCGCCCTCGCTCTCCTCGAGCACGGAGGCCTCGGCGACGCGCTGCATCGCCGCCTCCATCTTGTCCTCGAAGAACGACTCGCCGGTCACGTGGTCGAACGTCACGCCGAGCCGCGAGTAGGGGCCCTGGAACGCCTTCAGCGACTCGTCGCGCAGCAGCTGCCACATGCGCCGCTCTTCGTTGTCCTCACCGCTCTCGAGCGCCTTGAAGCGCCGCGCGGCTTCCTCGTCGAGCGTCGGGTCGTTCTCCGCCGCCTTGCCGTAGCGCCTGTAGAGCTCGAACATGTAGCGCATCGGCGACTCGTGCAGCTTCGCCTCGTCGCCGAAGCGCATGTAGGCCGTCATCATCTTCGCGAACGGCATGCCCCAGTCGCCGAGGTGGTTGATGCCGTGCACCTCGTCGCCGACGTGCCGGTGGATGCGGCACAGGGCGTTGCCGATCACCGTGCTGCGCATGTGGCCGATGTGGAACGGCTTGGCGATGTTCGGCGAGCTGAAGTCGACGCAGACGACGCGGCCGCTGCGCGGGGCCCTGCCGTAGGGCGGCGAGTCCGACTGGATCGCGGTGAGCACCTCGCGCGCGAGCGCGTCGCGCCGGAACCGGAAGTTGACGAAGGGCCCGGTCGCCTCGGCCGACTCCACGACCGCGTCGGGGGCGATGCGTTCGGCGAGCGCCGCGGCGAGCTTGGGCGGCGGTTCGCCCCGGTGCTTGGCGAGCTGGAACGCGCCGAGCGCCACGTCCCCGTGCTGACGGTTCTTCGGCGGATCGAGCCGCAGCATCGGCTCGGCCTCGGCGGCGGGCGTGCCGAGCTGGTCGAGAGCGGCGAGCAGGCGCTCGCGCAGGTGGCGGTGCAGGTCGGTCACGGGAATCGTCGGCGTCAGGAGGGGCGAAGAGGATAGCGGACCGCTCCGGGCATTTCGCGCGACCGCGGGTCGGGCCGGCGCCGCTTACGCGTCCGCGCGAGGCCGGTATCCTCGCCTGCCATGTCCCGCCGTCACTCTCGTCGCGCTGCAGCGGTCGTCCTGCTGCTCCCGTTCGTCGCGGTCGCCTGCGAAGGCCGGAACCGCACCGGGGGCTTCAGCATCGACGAGCTGCGGGTGGTCTCGGTCGAGCCGGCCGACGGCGCGGCAGGCGTCGCGCCCGACGCGCAGGTGCTGCTCGGCTTCAGCCAGCCGGTGCGCGAGCTGCCCGCGGGCGCGCTGGTCGTCGACGACGGCGGCGGCCCGGTGCCGGGCTCGGCCGAACCGCTCGTCGACGGCGTGTTCTGGCGGTGGACGCCAGCGACCGGACTGCCACGCGGGGCGCGCGTCGAGGTGCGCGTGCCGGCCGGGCTCACGTCGGAGCGCGGCGCCGTGCTCGCGCCCGGGTTCGCGTCGTCGTTCACGGTGCGGGAAGCGGCGGCCGTCGCCGCGTACGACCTGCCCGGCGCGGCGCGCGGCGCGCTCGCGTGGCCGAACGGTCGCCGCGTCGCGCTGGTCGATCAGCGCGTGTTCGAGCTGACGGCGACCGGGCCGGTCGAGCGCTTCGTCGCCCTCCAGCCGGACGCGCGACCGTGGGGCGACGGAGGCTTCGTCGACGTCGCCAGCGCCGCCGGCTCCGGACCCGGCGGGCCGAAGGTGCTCGTGCGCGGCGACCTCGCCGGCGCGCGCGACGAGGTCGCGATGCCCCCCGGCGCCGTCCTCGTGAGCGACGTCGACCCGCGCGGCGACGTCGTCGTGGCGACGGCGGCGGCGCCGTGGAGGTTCTGGCGGCTTCTGGCCGACGCGGTCCAGTTCGAGGAGCTGGTGCCGGCGTCGACGTGGCTCGGGCTGTGCCCGTGCGCGGTGCTCGACCAGGACGGCGCGTCATCGATCGGGTTCGTCGACGGCGCGACCGGACGCCTCGCGGTCGCGCGCTACCCGGCCGGCAGCGTCGTGCCGCAGGTCTTCGACCTGCCGGTCCGGACCCCGGCGACCTCGTTCACGTTCGGGGTGGGCGACGACGGCCGCGGGCTCATGGTCTGGCTCGACGGCAGCGGCGAGGTGTTCGGGGCGCGCTTCGACCCCGCGGCCGGACTCGCGCAGGTGCGCCTCGGGGCCCGCAGCCCCGACCTCGTGGCGACGACGCTCGCCTTCGGTCGGGTCGCCGGCAGCGGCTCCGCGGTCGTGACCTTCGACGTCTACCCGACCGCCTCCAATCCGGCGTTCCGCACCCTGGCGCTGCGGGTCGAGCCGGACGGTAAGGCGGGCGAGGTCGAGACCTGGCTCCGCCATGCGTCGCCGTCGCCCTCGCAGCCGTCGCCGAAATCGGGCTTCTCGCCCCGCCGCGGGGAGCTCGTGCTGGGGCAGGTCGTCCCGGACGGGACCGGGCTGACGCTGCTGCGCAGCCGGCCGGGCGAAGCGCTCGACCAGCCGCGCGCGGTCTACGCGGTCTCGCAGCCGGGCCGCACCGTGCACCGCTTCGCCTTCGCGCACGACGACCTCGGCCGCGCCGTGCTCGTCGTCACCGAGGCGGTCGGCGGGAGCCCGGTCGGCACCCGCGCGGTCGTGCTCGAGTGAGCCACATGCGCTTCCGCCTCGCGATCCCGACGGCGGCCGCGTGCGCCGCGGCGGCGGCGCAGGACGTGCCGACGTTCGCCCGCGACGTTGCCCCGATCGTCTACCGCGCGTGCGCGCCGTGCCACCGGCCCGGTCAGCCGGCGCCGTTCTCGCTGCTGAGCTTCGACGACGTGTTCGCGAAGCGGCGGTTCGTCGCCGAGGTGACCGCCGACCGCTACATGCCGCCGTGGCAGTCGACGGACGGCGCGTTCGTCGGCGACCGACGGCTGACCGCGGCCGAGATCGACACGATCCGTCGCTGGGTCGAC
>CALKYL010000180.1 GCA_938003515.1 uncultured bacterium | reverse complement strand
ACGGCGCGTTCGTCGAGCTCGGCTCCGCCGTCGCCGACACCCCGGGCTACGACCTCACCGGCCTCGCCGTCGGCACCGAGGGAACCTTCGGCGTCGTCACCGCGGCGACCCTGCGCCTCGTGCCGATCCCGCCGGCCTGCCGCACGCTGCTCGCCGTCTTCGCCACCGTCGAGGCCGCCAGCGAAACCGTCTCGCAGATCATCCGCGCCGGCATCGTTCCCGCCGCACTGGAGATGATGGACCAGCTCATCGTCGGTGCGGTCGAGGCCGCCTATGGCTTCGGCTTCCCCACCGATGCCGGCGCCGTGCTCATCGTCGAGGTCGACGGCAGCGCCGCCGCCGTCGCCGAGCAGGTCGAGCGCGTGCGCCACATCTGCGCGCAAGGCGGCGCTTCCCGCGTCGACGTCGCCCGCGACGGCGCCGAGCGCGAGCTGCTGTGGAAGAGCCGCAAGCGCGCCTTCGGCGCCGTCGGCCGCCTGGCGCCCAACTACTGCACCCAGGATGGGGTCGTCCCGCGCGGCAAGGTGCCGGCCATCCTCGAGCGCATCCAGGCGGCGGCGCGACGCCACGACCTGCGCATCGGCAACGTCTTCCACGCCGGCGACGGCAACATCCACCCGATCCTCCTGTTCGACGAGCGCAACGCCGACGAGGTGGCGCGCGTGCTCGCGGCCGGACGCGAGATCCTCGAGGCCTGCGTCGAGCTCGGCGGTAGCGTCACCGGCGAGCACGGCATCGGCGTCGAGAAGATCGCGCAGATGAGCTTGCTGTTCTCCGAAGACGACCTCGATCTCATGCGCCGGCTGCGGCGCGTCTTCGATCCGCTGCAACGTTGCAACCCAGGCAAGATCTTTCCGACCCCGGGCAGCTGCGTCGAGAACGTCCGGCCGCGGCGGCAGGTTCCGCTGTGAAGCCGCCGAGTGACCTCGCGACCGACCTGCGCGCGGCCGTGCGCCTTGGCTCGGTGGACGGCGGCAGCGCCGCTGCGAGCGTCGGCGGCCGGCAGCCCGCGTGGCAATGCACGCCGGCCGACGTCGCGGAGCTGCAGGCTTGTCTGCGGGCAGCCCGGGCGCACCGCGCCGGGGTCGTCGTCGCCGGCGGCGGTCGTGGTCTGCAAACCGGCCGAGCTCCGACACGCTACGATGTTCGTTTGTCGACCCGCTCCCTCGATCGCATCGTCGCGCACGAGGCGGACGACATGACCCTCGTCGTCGAGGCGGGAGCGACGTTGGACGTCATCGACGACGTCATTGCGCCGGCGGGCCAGCGCTTGCCGATCGACCCTCCCAACCCCGAGCGCACCACCGTCGGCGGCATGATCGCCGCGGATGCGTTCGGGCTGCTGCGCTCGTCGCACGGCAAGGTGCGCGACAGCTTGATCGGCATCGCCGCGGTGCTCGCCGACGGCACGCTCGGGCACGGCGGCGGTCGGGTCGTGAAGAACGTTGCCGGCTACGACGTAATGAAGCTCCTATGCGGATCGTTCGGCACGCTCGCCGTGGTCGTCGAAGCCTGCTTCCGCCTGCGCCCGCGGCCGCAGGTGCGCCGCCTGGGATGGCTGCCGTGCAGCAGCCTCGACGAGGCCCTTGCCCGCGCACTTCGCTTGCACGCCGCCGCCGTCGACCCCGCCTACGCGCGTGTCCTGTGCGCCGGAGCCGCCGCTCGCGTCGGCGTCGACGGTCCGACCCTGGCCACCGGCCTGGAGGGAAGCCCGGCCGAAGTCGACGCGGCCGCCGCCCGCGTGGACGAAGTCGTCGGCGCCGGCGTCCGGTGGGCTGATCTCGCGAACGACGACTCGCTGGAGGCGGGCCTGCGCCATGCTCAGGTGCGCGACCGAGACGATGCGCTGACCGTGCGCATGAGCCTGCCGGTGTCGGAGGTCGGCGCCGCGGTCGCGGCCTGGGCCGACCCCGAGGACGGGTGTGTCGCGGCGGCGGCGGATGTGTCCGGCGGACTCGTCCACCTGCACTTGCGCGGGGCGGACGACGTCGTCGTCGCGGCCGCCGCGGCCTTGCGCGAGGCGGCCTTCGAGCGGCGCGGGTTCGCTGCGTTCGTCGACGTGGCGGAGCCGCTGGCTGCAAGGCTGGATCCCTGGGGCCGAGTCCCCGGAGAGGCGTTGATGCAAGCCGTCAAGCGTGAGCTCGACCCCGGCGAGGTCTTGTCTCCGGGGCGCTTTCTCGGAGG
>CALKYL010000179.1 GCA_938003515.1 uncultured bacterium | reverse complement strand
GGCGTCAGCGCCTGGACGATCCTCGAACGAACATGACCACCTCGAGTTCGACGCGGCCCGACTGGGACGTCGTGATCCTCGGCGCCGGCCTCGCCGGCAGCCTGCTCGCCCGCCAGCTGCGGCTGCGCCGCCCGGACCTGCGCGTGTTGTGCTGCGAGCGCTCGACGACCACCGACTACAAGGTCGGCGAGTCGACCGTCGAGCTGTTCTCGAACCACATGGTGCGGCGGCTCGGCCTGACGAGCTACCTGTACGAGAACCAGCTGCCGAAGAACGGCCTGCGGTACTTCTTCGACCGCGACGGCGCCGACGCGCCGCTCCCGAGCATGAGCGAGATCGGCAGCTTCGGCATGCCGTTCCACCCGAGCTTCCAGATCGACCGCTCGACCTTCGAACGCGACATGCGCGCGGCGAGCGAGGCGCTCGGCGCCGACGTCGCCCTCGGCGTGCGCGTCACCGACGTCGAGCTCGGCGAACCGCACCACCGCGTCACCTTCGAGGAGGCGGGCCAGCCGCGCACGGTGACCGCCGGGTGGGTCGTCGACGCCTCGGGCCGCACCAGCATCCTCGCCAAGCGGCTCGGCCTGCGCGTGCCCGAACGCGACCACCGCTGCCTCGGGTCCTGGGCCCGCCTGCGCGGGGTCGTCGACCTCGACGGCCCCGAAATCGACGAGGCGTTCCGCCACCGCGTGCGGCACACGACCCGCCGGCTGTCGACCGTGCACTTCATGCACCGGGGCTACTGGGTCTGGTTGATCCCGCTGCGCGGCGGCGTCACCAGCCTCGGCGTCGTCGGGGACACCGCCCACGTCGGCCGCGAGGTGCTGACGCGGGACGGCCTGCGCGACTTCGTCTGCCGCCAGCGCGCCGCGCGCGACGTCATCGGCGGCGCCGAGTGGCTCGACTTCGGCGGCTACGGTCACCTCGCCTATGGCACCCGCCAGTGGATCGGCGATCGCTGGGCCCTGGTCGGCGAGGCCGCGGCGTTCTCCGACCCGTTCTACAGCCCCGGCAGCGACTTCATCGCGCTCGCCAACGACTACGCCGCCGACCTGATCGCCCGGCAGCACGACGGCGAGGACGTCGCCGAGCGCCGGCGGCTCTACGACGCCTACCTGCAGTTCCGCTACCGGGCCAACCTGCCGCTCTACCGCGGCCAGTACGAGCTGTTCGGCAGCTTCGAGCTGATGTCGATCAAGTGGAACTTCGACGTCGCCGCCTACTACGCGCTGTGGGTCTCGTCCTACATGCAGGACCTGCACCTCGACGTCGACGAGCTGCGCCACGAGCAGCGCCAGGCGTCGTTCGTCGTCAAGGCGCTCGAGCGCTTCGGCGAGCTGTTCCTCGAGACCGAGCGCGCGCTGACGGCGCGCGGCGACTACCGGCGAAAGAACCTCGGCATGCTCGCCGAGGGTCTCGGCGACGTGGCGTTCGTGACCGAGGTCGGCCGCATGGACCGAAAGCGCGCCGAGGCGCTCTCGCTCGAGATCTTCGCGAAGGCGCGCGCGCGCTGCTTCGAGCTGCTCGGCCGCCGGGTCGGAGGCGAGGAGAAGCTCGGCTTCGTCGACTTCGTCAACGGCCGCGCGCTGGAGCCGATGGGCCGCGCGTGAGCCGCGCCGGCCGCCGGGTCAGTCCCGGCGCCGCCGCTGCGGCATCTCGCCCTTCTTCATCGACGCCGCGAACGTCTCGTCGCCGCGCCGGAAGGTGAACTTGATCTCGTCGCCCTCCGACTCGCGCGCGAACTGGAAGATCTGCCGCAGGCTCTCGACGTCCTTGCCGTCGACCTGCGTCAGCACGTCGCCCTTCTTCACGCCGAGCTTCGCCGCGCGGCCGCCGTCCTTGACCTCCTCGAACTCGAGGCCGTCCATCTCGGCCTCGAACCAGGCCTCGGCGAACGCCTCGGACTGACCCGAGCGGCCGCCGCCCGGCTCGACGCCCTCGCGGTCGAGCAGCGCGTCTAGGTTGGCGGTGCCGAGCGCGGCCATCGCGATCACGGTCGACGTGTGCCGCTGGTACTCCTCGATGGCGACGTCGAACGTGTCCCACTGCGTGTGCCATGTGTGCTGGAAGTAGTCGCTGCGGCCGCGCAACCCCCAGTTGAGGCCGGGCACGCGCGCGGCGATGAACGACGCGTGGTCGCTGCCGCCGCCGCCGCTGACGCGGCGCACCGTGCGCAGGTCGAACACCGGCCCGTCGAAGTCGGCGTCGGGCGGGGTCAGAAGGCGCGTGACCTGCGCGAACACCGGCTCGAGCTGTTCGTGCATCGCCTCGGTCACGCCCAGCGACTGCGCCCAGTTGGTGCCGGTGTCGTGGTTGAAGACCGCGGAGACCTTGTCCATCTCGGTCCGGTGCCGCTGCACGTACGCCCGGCTGCCGAGCAGGCCCTGCTCCTCGCCACCCCACAGGCAGAAGCGGATCGTGCGCTTCGGGCGCGCGCCGATCGTCGACAGGATGCGCGCGGCCTCGATCGTGCTCGCGGTGCCGGTGCCGTTGTCGGTGCAGCCCTGGGCCTGGTGCCAGCTGTCGAGGTGCGCGGACACGATGACGACCTCGTCGGGGAGCTCGGTGCCCCGGATCGACGCGATCACGTTGTGCAGCGCGATCGGTCCCTCGCGGAACCAGTTCTGGATCTCGAACTCGGCGACCGGGTTCTTGCCGTCGTCGACGAGGCCCATCAGCGTGTCGAAGTGGTCGGCCCGGACCGCGATCTCGGGCAGGGTCGGCACGTCGGCGATGTCGCCGCGGGCGACGCGCGAGTCGCCGAACACGCGCACGCGCGTCGGATACGCCTGGTTCGGGTCGTTCGCGCGGTAGACGACGCCGAGCGCGCCGGCGGCCTCGACGGCCTCGCGCACGCGGCTCGACGGCTTGCGGCGGCCGATCACCCACTTGCCGGCGACCTCGTCGGCGACGACGGCGTCGGCGTCGGCCGGCGCGGCCACGAAGGCGCCCGTGCGCAGGCCCCCGGTGCCCGCGGTCCAGGCGTCGGTCGCGACGTACATGTCGAGCTCGACCGGCGCGATCACGCGGCCGTGCCAGCGGCCGCGGTTCCAGACGGTCTGCCACTCCCCCCACTTCTCGACCTCGACCTCGAGCCCCATGTCGGCGAACCTGGCCCGCGCCCACTCGCACGCGCGGGTGAAGTTGTCCGAACCGGTCAGGCGGTGGCCGACCTGGCCGGTCAGCTCGCGCAGGATCGCGTGCGCCTGGCTGCGCTCGATGCCCTCGAGCCGGATGGCCTCGGCCACGCGGTCGCCGAGCGCCGGCTCCGTGGCGGGACGCGCGGTGCGCTCGGCGACGGTATCGGCGCCGGTCTGGGCCGGGGCGGCCGTCGAGAACAGCAGCAGCGCCGGAGCGAGGATCGAAAGGACGAAGGGAGTGCGCCGGGAGGATGCCATGCCGCGAGGGTCGTGGGTTGGGAGGACGGCCCGGTGTACGAGCCCGCCGCGGCGATTGCGAGCCGCGCCCGGTCTCGAAAGCGTCCCAGCGATCGCCGCCGGCGCGCGCGGGCTCGGCGCCCGCCCGGGAGCGCCTCGCGCCCGGTCGGGCGTGCGGCCCGCCGGGGATCAGCCGAGGTAGGGCTGCAGCGCGGCCAGCATCTCCTGCTCGCCGCGATCGGGCCCGAACTCGGTGTAGCCGCGCCGCAGGTACTCCGCGAAGTACGCGCGCAGTTCGTCCGGGGTGTACGCCCCGCCGTTGTCGCCGAACTTGGTCACGAACGGGGTGAAGTGCGGGTAGAGCGCGTCGGCGCCGACCTTGCCCCACCAGTCGCCGTGCAGCGTCGTGCGGCAGAAGTTCCCGATCAGGATGTCGTCGAACGCGCGCCACTCCACGGCCTGCATCAGCGACTGCCGCGGCGTCTCGAACGTGATGCCCCGCCGGTGCTCCTTGTTGACGTCGAGCACGTGGTCCTTGTCGCCGACGCGGAAGTTCAGATGGCCGAGGAAGGTCGGCAGATGCGAGAAGCGGCCGAAGTACTCGCGCAGCTTCGCCACGTCGTCGGTGTCGAGCGGCGTCGACCAGTCGTCGCCGTAGTCCTCGGGCGGCCGCAGCGGCTGGTCGTTGGCCGGCGGATCGATGCGCTCGTAGCTGCCGGTGTGCAGGTCGAACTGCACGAACGCCGGCAGCAGCGTGCGCCGGCCGCCGTCGAAGCCCTCGCCGTGCGCGTCGATCGGCGTCGCGAACTCGTCCGCCCACCCGCTGTCCGTGCGGTTGTAGCGGTGCATCGAACTCGACGGCGCGAACACGTCGAGGTCGTAGTGGTCGAGCAGCGCCTTGATGCCCGGCCCGCACGGCGTCTTGCTGGCGGCGGCGGGCAGCACGCGATTGCCCTGCTCGTCGAAGAAGTTGATCATGTCGGCGTCGCCGTAGCCGGTCAGGCAGGCGATGACCGAGCGCTTGGTGAAGCGCGCGCGCTCGCGCTCGAGGAAGCGGCTGCTGCCGCGGTTGCCGGCGTCGTTGGCGTCGATGATCAGGTGCCCGTCGACGTCCATGACCAGCGTCGCGTCCTGGTTGTAGTTGGCGAGCGACGCGACGCGCACGCGGTCGCTGATCTGCATCCACTGCCCGCAGCGCATCGTCGTCACGTCGAACCCGAGGCCGCGCAGGTCGTTCGCGACCCGACCGCCGTAGTGGTCCGGCAGCAGGATGCGCTTTCTGCGCAGCGTCTCGAGCGACGGCAGGCTCAGGTGGTCCGGGTGGCCGTGCGAGATCCACAGGGTGTCGCAGGCGTCGACGTGCCGGCGCTGGGTCTCGGGAACGGCGTGGCTCAGGCGCCAGCTGCCGAAATAGGCCTCGCCGACGAGCCAGGGGTCCGTGGCCAGCACGGGGCCGCGGTCGTGCACGATCAGGCAGGCGTTGCCGATGGTCTCGAAGCCGAGGTCCATGGCCGCGGGTGTAACGCCTCGTGATGCCGGGTGCCATGGGGCGTGCGGCTGAGATCTGCCGCGGCGCACCGCGACCTCGCGCCCGGGCCGGCGGCCGCCGGCTCAGGACGCGCGA
>CALKYL010000178.1 GCA_938003515.1 uncultured bacterium | reverse complement strand
CGCCGCTGGCGATGGCCTGCGTCGGCGCGGGCGCGCTCGGGCTCGTCGGCGCGCTCGACGCGCCCGACCCCGCGGCGCGGCGACGCCGGCTGTTCGCCGGCGGGCTCGCGTTCGCGCTCCTGGTGCTCACCCGTCCCGACGGGCCGCTCTGGATCGTCACCGCGGCGATCGTGCTCGCCGTGTGCCGCGGTCGCGCCGCGCCGGCGGGCCGATGGTCCGGGTTCGCGGCCGACGTGCTGTGGATCGCCGCGCCGGCGCTGCTCGCGTTCGCGGCGCAGACGGGCTTCCGCGTCGTCTATTACGGCGACTGGGTGTCGAACACGACGCGCGCCAAGCTGTCGCCCGCGCTCGAGGCGGTGCCGGTCGGGCTCGACTACTTCCGCAGCGGGTTCGAGGCGCTGCGCAGCCTGTGGGCGCCGGCGCTGCTCGGCGTCTGGTTCGGCCTGCGCGACAAGGCGGCGCGGCCGCTCGTCGTCTACGCGCTGGTCACGCTGCCGCTGTGGTGCGCCTACATCGTCTCGGTGGGCGGGGACTACTTCCCGAAGAACCGCGTGCTGGTGCCGACGCTGGTGCCGATCGCCGCGCTCGCCGGCCACGGCTTCGCCGGGCTGTGGCACAGCGGCGGTGCCGGACGGATCGCCGCGGTGCTCACGGCGCTCGGCTGCGTCGTCTGGGCCCGGGTCGACGCGCGCTGGCTGCCGACCGTGCGGCCGCCGGCGCCGCGCATCAACCGGCAGGAGCTCTCGTTCTGGGAGTGGTACGGCGTCGCCGAGGGCCGGTGGCTGAAGCGCGCGTTCGGCGACGCCGAGCCGCTCTTGGCGATGGACCAGGTCGGCGCGGTGCCGTACGCCAGCGGGCTGCCGTGCATCGACATGCTCGGGCTGTGCGACCGCGAGATCGCGGCGACGCCGGTCCGGCGCGAGTGGCGCGGCACGATCGGCCACGCCCGCGGCAACGGCGACTACGTGCTCGACCGCGAGCCCGACCTGGTCCTGTTCCTGCCGCCGCCGCACAGCCCCGCGCCGAGCTACGCGAGCGGCGTGCAGATGGAGGACGACCCGCGCTTCTTGCGCGACTACCGCATCGTGCTGTTCGGGCCGCGGCCGACCGCCGAGCCGATCGTCGCGCACTGGCCGGTGCCGACCGGCTGGCCGATCGTCACCGGCTGGGTGCGGGTGATGGGGCGGATCGGCTGCCAGCGCCTCGACGGCGACCTCCTGCGCGTGCCGGGCTACCTGTTGGGCAGCTACCGCCAGCCGCGCGCGTTCCACCTGGCGACCGGCCGGCTCGGCCCGGGGGACCCGGGCTACGAGGAGTGGCTCCACGACCTGCAGCAGGGCTGGAACCGGCTCGCGGCGCGCGACGTCGTCGCGGTGCTGCGCGACGAAGGCCGCGTCGTCGGCGAAGTGCGCAACCCCGGCCGCCACCAGCTGCGCGAGCTGCCGCTCGAAGCCGGCCGCTACCGCCTCGCGCACGCGCCGCTGCCCGAAGGCGTCGAGGTCCTGCTGCGGGAGCCGGGCGGCGCGCCGTTTCCGGTCGCCGACGGCGTCTGGTCGGTCGCCCAGACGGGCTTCGGCCGGGACCTGGTCGACGTCGAGCTGGTCGTGCCCGAGGGCACCGCGCTGCCGTTCGACGTCGCGCACGTCGACGTGGTGCGCGTGCGCTGACCGCGGTCGGTCCGCGTCAGAGCGGCAGGCGCTCGCGCACCGGCTCGCCGTCGGGGCCCGGCACGAGGCGCACGAACGACCCGCCGCGGGCCAGCGGCTCGCGCTGCAAGAGCGGCCGCAGCACGGCGATCAGCGCGTCGACGTCCGGGCCGCAGAAGAACAACACGCACTCGCCGCCGCCGATCTCGTCGCCGTCGTACGCGCCGGCGCCCGCGTCGCGCACCGCGGCCTCGAGCCGCTCGGCGAGCTGCTCGAGCGCGTGGCGCTCGGCCTGCACGCCCATCTGGCGGTTGCTGAGCCGCAGCACGACCAGCAGGTCCTGCTCGTCCGTCCCGGCGTCGTCGGGGTCCGCGACCATCGGCGGCCACCGTAGCCGTGGCGGCGCCGCGGACCAGCCCGCGCCGGCAGCACCGGGCGGTCGCGGAACCGGCCGCCGATCCCGTTCGCGGACGCTGGCCCGGCCGGCACCCGGCGCTATGCTGCGGGGTTCGACTCTTGGCCAGGAACTCCAGAAAGCCCTCGTCGGCGGTCTCCGGCCGCCCCCGGTCCCGGCGCGCCAAGACGCCCGCGAACGCGGCACGAGTGGTGGTCAAAGGCGCGCGGGAACACAACTTGAAGGGGGTCGACCTCGAGTTCCCGCGGGACTCGCTGACGACGTTCACCGGCGTGTCCGGCTCGGGCAAGTCGAGCCTCGCCTACCACACGATCTACCAGGAGGGCCAGCGGCGCTTCCTCGAGAGCCTGAGCAGCTACGCGCGGCAGTTCCTCGGCCGCATGGAGAAGCCGAAGGTCGACCTGGTCGAGGGGCTGTCGCCGACGGTGTCGATCGACCAGAAGTCGACCAGCCACTCGGCGCGCTCGACGGTCGGCACGCTGACCGAGGTCATGGACTTCCTGCGGCTCTTGTGGTCGCGCCTGGGTCAGCCGAGCTGCCCCGAGTGCGGTGCTGCGATCGAGTCGTGGTCCCCCGACCGCATCGTCGACGCCATCGTGCAGGACCACGCGGGCCAGCCGGCGCTGGTGCTCGCGCCGGTCGTGCGCGAGCGCAAGGGCGAGTACCGTAAGGAGCTCGCCGAGTGGGCGCAGAAGGGCTTCGTGCGGGCGCGCATCGACGGCGCGGTGCGCCGGCTCGACGAGGACATCCGGCTCGCGCGCTACGTCTACCACACGATCGAACTGGTCGTCGACCGGCTGACGGTCACCGCCGACGCGCGCTCGCGCATCGCCGAGGCGGTCGAGCAGGCGGTGGGGCTCGGCGGCGGGCTGTGCGCGCTCGTGGTCGGCGGCGGCGCCGACGGCGACGGCGACTACCGTCTGTTCTCGACCCAGCGCAGCTGCCCGAACGGCCACGGCGCGCTGCCCGAGATGGAGCCGCGGCTGTTCTCGTTCAACAGCCCGCTCGGCGCGTGCCCGCGCTGCGACGGGCTCGGCGAGACCTTCGGCTTCGCGCCCGACATGCTGGTGCGCGACCCGGACAAGTCGATCCGCGAGGGCGCGCTGCACGTGTTCACCGACACCGGCCGCCTGGTCTACGGCCGGCTGACCGTCGACCACCTGGCCGAGGTCGCCGAGGCGTTCGGCTTCGACGTCGACACGCCGTGGAAGAAGCTGCCGAAGAAGGCGCAGAAGGTCGTGCTGCACGGCTCCGGCCAGAAGACGTTCGAGTTCAAGTGGCAGCGCAAGAGCGCGACGTTCACGACGACGGGCAGCGACCGCATCGCGTTCCCGGGCGTGCTCGGCCACCTCGAGAAGGTCTACCGGCCGTCGCGCGCCAGGCACCTCGACCGCTTCCGCGCCGCGTCCGCATGCTCGGAGTGCGACGGCGCGAGGCTGTCGGCGTCCGCCCGCGCGGTGACGTTCGACGGCCGCTCGCTCCCCGAGGTGCTGGCGCTGTCGGTCGACGATGCGCTCGCGTGGGCGAAGGGCGTGAGCCTGACCGGCAACGCCGAGCGCATCGGCCGCGACGTGCTCAAGGAGGTCGAGCGGCGGCTCGCGTTCCTCACCGACGTCGGCCTCGGCTACCTGACGCTCGCGCGCCGCGCCGCGACGCTGTCGGGCGGCGAGTCGCAGCGCATCCGGCTGGCGGCGCAGGTCGGCGCCGGCCTGCGGGGCATCCTCTACGTGCTCGACGAGCCGTCGATCGGCCTGCACGCGCGCGACCAGGAACGGCTGCTCCGCACGCTCGAGGCGCTGCGCGACCGCGGCAACACGGTCGTCGTGGTCGAGCACGACGAGGACACCATGCTGCGCAGCGACTTCCTCGTCGACGTCGGTCCCGGCGCCGGCGTGCACGGCGGCGAGGTCGTCGCGGCGGGCACGCCGGCCCAGGTGCGCCGCTCGAAGGCGTCGCCGACCGGGCGGTACCTGCGCGGCGAGCTGAGGGTGCCGATGCCCGACCGGCGCCGCACCGAGGACCACGGCGTGCTCGAGGTGCGCGGGGCCCGCCACCACAACCTCGACGGGCTCGACGTCGACCTGCCGCTCGGCCGCTTCAACGCCGTGACCGGGGTGTCCGGCTCCGGCAAGTCGACGCTCGTGCACCACGTGCGGGTGCCGACGGTGCGCGACCACCTGCAGAAGACCGGGGTCGCGCCGGCGCACTGTCGCCGCATCGGCGGCCTCGAGCAGCTCGACAAGCTGGTCGAGATCGACCAGGCGCCGATCGGCCGGACCCCGCGCAGCAATCCGGCGACCTACACCGACGTCTGGACCCACGTGCGCGACCTGTTCGCGATGCTGCCGGAGTCGCGGCTGCGCGAGTACAAGAAGGGCCGCTTCTCGTTCAACGTGCCCGGCGGCCGCTGCGAGGCGTGCGGGGGTGCCGGCGTGACGACGCTCGAGATGAACTTCCTGGCACCGGTCGAGGTCGTGTGCGAGGAGTGCCAGGGCGCGCGCTTCCACGCCGACACGCTCGCGATCCGCTTCAAGGACAAGAGCGTGCACGACGTGCTCGAGATGACGATCGACGAGGCGGCGGAGTTCTTCCGCGACCTGCCGAAGATCGCGCGCGGGCTGACGGCGCTGCAGGACGTGGGCCTCGGCTACCTCAAGCTCGGCCAGCCGTCGACGACGCTGTCCGGCGGCGAGGCGCAGCGCGTCAAGCTCGCGACCGAGCTGCAGCGGCCGGCCACCGGACGCACGCTCTACGTGCTCGACGAGCCGACCACGGGGCTGCACTTCCAGGACGTCGCCCGCCTGCTCGACGCGCTGCAGCGCCTCGTCGACGCCGGCAACACGGTGCTGGTGATCGAGCACAACCTCGACGTCGTGCGGGCCGCGGACTGGCTCGTCGACCTGGGCCCGGAGGGCGGCGTCGGCGGCGGACGGCTGGTCGCGTGCGGCACGCCCGAGGACGTCGCCGGGGTCGCCGGCTCCTACACCGGCGCGGCGTTGCGGGCGATCGGGGTCGGGACGGGCAAGGGGGTCGGAAAGGCCGGGCGGGGTGCTCGGGGCCGGGGCGGCGCGGTGGGCAAGGGGGCGGGGCGCGGGGGCAGGAAGGCGGCGGCGGCGCCGACCGCGATCGCGGTGCGCGGAGCGCGCACGCACAACCTGCAGGCCGTCGACTGCGAGGTGCCGCTCGGCGCGTTCACCGTGGTCACCGGGCCGTCGGGCTCGGGCAAGTCGAGCCTCGCGTTCGACACGATCTTCCAGGAGGGCCAGCGGCGCTTCCTCGAGAGCATGTCGACCTACGCGCGGCGCTTCCTCGGGCGTCTGGACCAGGCCCCGGTAGACACGCTCGACGGCCTCGGCCCGGCGATCGCGATCGACCAGAGACGCACCGCGCGCAGTCCGCGCTCGACCGTCGCGACGACGACCGAGATCCACGACTACCTGCGCCTCCTGTTCGCGCGGGTCGGCCGGCACCACTGCCCGACGCACGGCCAGGAGCTGGTCGCGTGGTCGCCGAGCCGCGCCGCCGCGCACCTCGCGGCCGACCTCGCCGACGCGCGCGGCTACGTGCTCGCGCCGATCGCGATCCCCGGCGACCTGCGCGGCCGCGCCGCGGCGCACTGGCTCGACGCGCTGCGCGAGGAGTGGCGGCAGGCGGGCTTCGTGCGCGCGCTCGTCGACGGCGCCGAGCAGCGCCTGGACGGCGAGTGGCCCGCGGGGCTGCCGAAGGAGCTGATGCTGGTCGTCGACCGCGTGACGCTCGGGGACCGCGCGCGCGTCGCCGATGCCCTCGAGCAGGCGCAGGGGGCGGCGCGCGAGCACGGCGGCCGCCCGGTCGCGCTCGTGCAGCTCGCGGACGGCGGCGAGCGACACTGGTTCGGGGCCGAGCCGAGCTGCGAACGCTGCGACTACCGCGCGCCGGCCGACCCGCACCCGCGCTGGTTCTCGTTCAACCACCACAGCGGCGCGTGCGCCGAGTGCCTGGGCCTCGGCGACGTCGTCGTGTGCCCCGAGGACCTGCTGGTCAACCACCCGCGCAGGCCGACGTTCGGCGGCGCGATCTCGCACAAGGGCGGCGCGTTCACGTTCCTGACCGCTTCCGACGGCTACTACGCGAGCGTCGCCGAGGTGCTCGCCGAGCGCTACGGCTTCGACCTCGCGAAGCCTTGGCGCGACCTGCCTGCCGACGCGCGCCGGCTGCTGCTGCGCGGCGCCGGCGACGAGCGCTTCGAGGTCGTGTTCGAGAAGCGCGAGGCGGGTCGCCGACGCGAGTGGCGCATGTCGGTGCCGTGGAAGGGCCTCGCCCGGCAGGTCGAGGACTGGTTCCACGGCCGGGACGCCGAGCAGGGCGGCGACGAGCGCTTCGGCGCCGTCATGCGCAGCGAGCGCTGCCCGACCTGCGGTGGCGATCGGCTGCAGCCGGGGCCGCGCAGCGTGCGCGTCGGCGGCGTGCGCCTGCCTGAGCTGCTCGCGCGCACCGTCGACGGCGCGTTGGCCGCGCTGGACGGCCTCGCGCTCGCCGAGAACGAGGCGCGCATCGCCGCCGACGTGCTCAAGGAGCTGCGCCATCGGCTGGTGTTCCTGCGCGACACCGGCCTCGGCTACCTGACCCTCGACCGCTCGGCGGCGACGCTCTCGGGTGGCGAGGCCCAGCGCATCCGGCTCGCGACCCAGCTCGGCAACAGGCTCGTCGGCGTGCTGTACGTGCTCGACGAACCGACGGTCGGCCTGCACCCGCGCGACACCGAACGGCTGCTCGAGACGCTGCTCGAGCTGCGCGACCTCGGCAACACCGTGCTGGCCGTCGAGCACGACGAGGTCATGGTGCGCGCCGCCGACCACGTCGTCGACATGGGGCCGGGCGCCGGCGTGCGCGGCGGCCGCGTGGTCGCCGCCGGCACCCCGGCG
>CALKYL010000177.1 GCA_938003515.1 uncultured bacterium | reverse complement strand
CTCGTGCGGTACCGCCCGTCGACGGCAATCCGCCCGCGGCGGTCGGTCTCGACGTCGCCCGGCAGCCGACGGCGGCGCTGGACGAGCTGATGCTGCTGCCGACGCGCGGCATCCCGACGCACCCCGACGGCACGCTGGTGCTGTGGCTGCCGAAAGTCGACGACGGCTCGCCAGCCGGGCGCCTGGGCCGCGCGATGCGCGCGCTGAGCAGGCTCCTGCAGACCGCGCACGAGCACCCGCAGGCTTGGGTCCTCTCGGTGCCGCGCGGCATGGAGCAGGCCGAACGGGACGACACGGTCCGCGCGATCCAGGACCTTCGGCCGGGTCCGCTGCCCGTGATCGAACACGCGGTCGGCGCGCCGTTCGACGGCACGCATCCGTGGGTGCTGTTCGTCGACGGCCAGGGCCTGCTGCGCGCCGCGGCCGAGAGCCGCGACGTGCAGCTGCACACGAAGGTGCACAATTGGTCCCGCATGTTCCGCGCGCGGTGAGCGCGCGGCGGCGGGACCGCGGCGTCAGTCGAGCACGACCGTCGCGGTCAGCGCCGAGAACGTCTGCGTGCCGGCGTCGAACGTGCCGAACGCGCTGACGCGGGCGACCGCGGTGTTCGCGGTGCGCGCGGCGACGCCGAGCCGGAACTCGGAGAACGACGTGTAGACCACCACGCCGCCGTCCTGCACGATGCGGTAGAAGCCGCCCGTCAGCAGCGGCACGAGCGTCGGGGTCGGGGCGTCGGTCAGCGTGGTCGGCGCGAAGCCGTCCGCGACGACGCGGATCAGCGCCTGGGTGACGTCGATCGCGACCGCGCCGCTCTGGCCCTCGGCGTCGAGCACGCCGGTGCGCGGCGGCGCCCACTGGCACCAGAGCAGCTTGGCGCCGGTCGTGCGGTCGACGATCGACAGCGCGTCGGCGTCGGGCCCGCTCGCGCCGACCGGGCTCAGGAAGCCGAACACGCGCAGGCGGGAGTCGGCGGCGATCGCGCCTGTCGACAGGCCGGCGACGTCGATCGTGAACGCGTCCGGGTCGGCCTGCACCTGGCCCGAGACGTCGAAGTCGAACTGGGCGACGTCGCGCAGGCCGAAGCGGGTCAGGTCGAGCGTCAGCGTGTCGGCGACCACCGGGCCGTTCGCGATGCCGAAGATCGACGTGCGCAGCATGCGGACGACGCCGTCGGTCGACGTCGCGTCGAGGCTGGTGCCGGTCAGGTCGCCGAAGATCCAGACGCGCTGGCCGACGTTGATCGCGTCGGTGCCGTAGGTGTCGCCGAAGCCGCGGCGCAGCACCTTCGTGTCGGCCAGCGAGACGTCGACCGTGTGCAGCGTGTTGTAGGTGCGGGTGCCCGTCGACACGTCGACCGAGCGGCCGATGACGGTCAGCTGCGCGTCGCCGCCGGCGGGGCCCGTGCGCGCGACGACGTGGCCGTAGACCCAGTCCTGGCCGTTGCCCGGCACGCCGGCGCCGGTCTCGACCGCGACGGCGTCGATGGCGCGGTCGTCGGCGTCGAACGTGCCCTGCACGTAGACGCGCTGGCCGAGGTGGTCGACGAGTGAGCCGAAGCCGAACGCGCCGAGGCGCGCTACGCCGCCGAGCTGGTAGATCGTGGCGGGCGCGGTGCGCACGGCGAACACGTCGACGACCGTGTCGTCGACCGCGCGGCGCTCGACGTAGAACACGTCGTTCGCCAGGTCGACGCTCTGCAGCGTGCCCGAGGTGACGATCGGGTCGGGGCCGTTCGGGTCGGTCTGGACGGTCCAGACCGGCGCGAACGTGATCGTGTTGGCGCCGGCGTCGACGGCGACGCTCTGCTCGAGGTCCAGGTCGAGCACGAGCAGGTGGCCGCGGCCGGCGCGCACGAACGGGCGCGCTCCGGTCGTCAGGTCGACGTCGACGTCGTACGAGCCGGTGATCGGGTCGCCGTCCTGGTCGAGCACCGCGGCCGGCGTCGTCTGCCCCTCGATCAGGATGCGCGCGCTCGCGAAGTCGAGCGTCACCGTGATGCGGTCGTAGAAGCCGGCCTCGAGGCTGCCGGCCGCGACGAGCTCGGCGAGCGACTCGAGCTGCAGGAAGTCGACGCGGGTCGCCCGCGACAGCACGCTGACCGTCGCGCCGCTCGCCTTCTCGAAGACGATGCCGTCGACGTCGACCTCGAACTGGGTCAGCTCGTCGGTCGCGCTGTCGGTCAAGACCAGGCTGACCGTGCCGGTGCCGGGGTCGCTGGTGCCGCTGCTGCAGCCGGCGAAGAAGCCCGTGGCGAGGGCCGTGAGGGCGAATGCGAGTCGGTTCATGGACGAGCTCCTGGCGGTCTGGCCTCCCCGCGCGTCATGCGCCGGGCACGGCTGCCTGTTGCACGCGGCGTCCGGAACAGGGACAGCGAAGTGGCGGCGCGGCGCTTGGCGCCGCCCGAGCCCGCGGCACCATGGCGGCCATGACGCACCGGCACACGCTGTGGCTCGTCTCGATCCTGGCCTTCGCGTGCAGCGCGCCTGTGCCCGAGCCGCTGCCGCCGGGCCGCGCGCCGGTCGGCCGCGGCAGCGACGGCGTGCAGACGACGCCGGCCAACCAGACGCTGTCGCCGCACGGGGTGTTCGTCGACCTGCCGGGCATGCGGCCGCAGGTGCTGCAGCCGTCCGCCGACGGCCGCCACCTGTACGTCGCGGGCAAGACGCGCGAACTGGTCGTGCTCGACGCCGCGACCGGGGCGGTCCGGCAGCGCGTGCCGCTGCCGAGCGGCAAGGGCCAGGCCAGCTACACCGGGCTCGCCGTCGCGGCCGACGGCGCGCGCGTCTGGCTGAGCAACGTCGAGGGCGCCGTCGAGGTGTTCGCGGTCGCCGAGGACGGCGCGGTGACGGGCGAGCGCGCGCTGCCGCTGCCGCCGGCCGACGCGCCGCGCCGCCGCGCCGAGATCCCGGCGGGGCTCTGCGCGTCGGCCGACCGCCGCCATCTCTACGTCTGCGGCAACCTGTCGAACCGCCTGCTCGAACTCGACGCCGCGACCGGCGACGTCGTGCGCGGCTTCGACGTCGGCACGGCGCCGTTCGACGTCGTGCTCGCCGCCGGACGCGCCTTCGTCAGCAACCAGGGCGGCCGCCGGCCTGCCGCCGGCGACCTCGTCGGGCCCGCCGGCCGCGGCACGGTCGTGCGTGTCGACCCGGTGCGGCACATCGCGAGCGAAGGTTCGGTGTCGGTGCTCGACCTGGCGACCGGGACGCTGGTGCGCGAGACCGTGACCGGTCTGCACGCGAGCGACCTCGCGGTCTCGCCCGACGGCCGCTTCGTCGTGTGCGCCAACGCCGGCAGCGACACCGTGACCGTGCTCGACCTCGACGGCCGCATCGTCGACACGCTCTGGGCGCGCAGCCGGCCGAACGATCTGCTGCAGGCGTCGCCGAACGCGCTGTGCTTCGCGGCGGACGGCACGCGGCTGTTCGTCGGCAACGGCACGATGAACGCCGTCGCGGCCTTCGCCTGGCGACCCGACGTGCGCGGCGGCAGCAGCCTGCTCGGCTTCGTGCCGGTCGGCTGGTATCCGGCGGCGATGTGCTGGGACGCACCGCGCGCGCGCGTCGCCGTCGCCAACGTCAAGGGGCTCGGCTACGGCCGCCCGCGCGGCGACGACGGCGACGGCGCGCCGGAGTTCAACTCGCACCAATACCACGGCTCGGTCTCGCTGGTCGCGATCCCCGACGGCGTCGAGCTCCGGGCGCTGTCGGCCCGGGTCGAGCACAACCTGCGCCGACCGAACATCGGGCACGCGCGGCTGCCGCCGCGGCCGGGCCGGCCCGCGCGCGTGATCCCCGGACGCCTCGGCGAGCCGAGACGCCTCCGCCACGTGGTCTACGTGATCAAGGAAAACCGCACCTACGACCAGGTGCTCGGCGACCTGCCCGAAGGCGACGGCGACCCGGAGCTGTGCGTGTTCGGCGAGGAGGTCACGCCCAACCAGCACGCGCTCGCGCGTCGGTTCGTGCTGCTCGACAACACCTACTGCGCCGGCATCCTGTCGGCCGACGGCCACCAGTGGAGCACGGCCGCGTTCGCGAGCGACTACCTCGAGAAGAGCTTCGCCGGCTGGCCGCGCAGCTACCCCGACGGCATGGGCGAGGACGAAGACGACGCGCTCAGCTACTCGTCGGCGGGTTTTCTGTGGGACCACGCGTTCGCCCGCGGCGTCACGCTGCGCAACTACGGGGAGTTCTGCGCGCCGAAGGTGCGCTGGCGCGATCCGGACCGCGCGGGCGCGCCGGACTTCACGGCGTGCTACCGCGCGTGGCGGGACGGCACCGACGAGGTCGTGTTCGCGTGCGAGCCGATGGTGCCCTCGCTCGCGCCGTGCTCGCCGACCCGCTACGTCGGCTGGAACATGTCGGTGCCGGACCAGTACCGCGCCGACGTCTTCGTCGACGAGCTGCGTCGATTCGAGGCCGAGGGCACGTTCCCGCAGCTCGTGATCGTCTGCCTGCCGAACGACCACGCCAGCGGCACCGCCGCGGGCTGCCCGACGCCCGCCGCGTGCGTCGCCGACAACGACCTCGCGCTCGGCCGCATCGTCGAAGCGCTGTCGCGGTCGCGCTTCTGGCCCGAGATGGCGATCTTCGCGATCGAGGACGACCCGCAGGCCGGCTGGGACCACGTCAGCGGCTACCGCACGACCTGCTACGTCGCGAGCCCGTTCGCGCGCCGCGGCGTCACCGTGTCGACGCAGTACAACACGACCAGCGTCTTGCGCACGATCGAGCAGATCCTCGGCATCCCGCCGATGAACGTGTTCGACGCGAGCGCGTCGCCGATGTCCGACTGCTTCACCGAGACGCCGGACTTCACGCCGTTCACGGCGCTGCCGAACCGGGTGCCGCTCGACGAGATGAACCCGGAGCCATCTGCGATCGCCGACCCGGTGCTGCGTCAGGACGCCGAGGTGTCGGCGGCGCTCGACTTCACGGCGGTCGACCGCGCGCCCGAGCACGTCTACAACCGCATCCTGTGGCGCGCCGTCAAGGGCTCGCGGGCGCCGTATCCGGACTGGGCGATCTCGCGCGGCGACGACGAAAACGACGGCGACGACGACCGGGAGCCGCAGCGGCAGCACGCCCCCCGCTGAACGCCCGAAGCGCCGTCACCAGCCGATCGGTTCGCGCGCGCGGAAGTTGCCGCCGCTCGGCCCGTTCGCCGGCAGCGTCGCGAGCCAGACGATGCCGTCGGCCGCCTCCTCGGGCGACAGGTCGGCGTCGGCGCCGCCCATGCGCGTGCGCACCCAGCCGGGGCAGCAGGCGTTCGCCTTGACGTCGCCCTTCAGCGAGCGCGCGAGCGAGACGGTCATCGCGTTCATCGCCGCCTTGCTGATCGCGTAGGCCGCCGGCCCCTCCATGCCCTCGGCGAACACGCCCCAGCCCGACGACACGTTGACCACCCGACCGTAGCCGCGGCGCAGCATGGCCGGCACGAACGCGCGGCAGCACCACAGCGCGCCGAGCAGGTTGACCTCCACGCTGCGACGGAAGGCGTCGGATTCGGCCGTCAGCACGTCGCCTTCGAACAAGACGCCGCCGTTGTTGATCAGCGCGTCGACCCGCACCTCGCGCGCCGCGAGCCGGTCGGCGCACTTCTGCACCGCCTTCTCGTCGGCGACGTCGAGCTCGGCGGCGAAGACGCGCCCCCGGGCGTGCCCGAGCTCCTCCGCGGTGCGCTCGGCGTCGCGCTGCTCGCGCGCGGTGACGACGACGTCGTGGCCCTTCTCGAGCAGCATCTCCGCGACGGCGCGGCCGATGCCGCGGTTGGCGCCGGTCACCAGCGCGGTTCGGGTCGTGGCCATCGGTGCGTCTCCTCGGTCCTGGGGTGGCGGTGCGACGAGCGCCGGGCCGCCGCAGCGCGCCACGACAGCGCATCCCCGACCCGCGGGCAAGCGCCGACCGCGGCCCGGGACGCCGACGCGCCGCGCGACGTCTCAGCAGCGCCGATGCCCGGCGTCAGCGCGCTTCGTCGCGCCGCTGCGCGCCGAGCCACCGCCACAGGTCGGGCGAGCGATACGCCGCCTCCCACGAGTTGTGGCCGACGTGCTCGAGCCGCGTGAAGCGCACGCGTTCGCCGCCGGCCGACCGGATCGCGTCGACCATCTCGACCGACTTCGCGAACGGCACCGTGGTGTCGTCGGCGCCGTGCCAGACCCAGATCGGCAGCGCGGTCAGCTTCGCGGCCCACGCCGGGTCTCCGGCGCCACAGATCGGCACCGCCGCCGCGAAGCGCCCGGGGTGATCGGCGCACAGCCGCCAGGTGCCGAACCCGCCCATGCTGAGCCCGGTGACCCAGACGCGGCGCGTGTCGATGCGCCACGTGCGCTCGGCGTGGTCGAGCAGCGCGAGCAGCTGCGCCTGCCGCGCGTCGTCGGACCACCAGCCGGTGCGCGGGCACTGCGGCGACAGCACGACGAAGTCCATCTGCTCGCCGGCGGCGAGGTACTTCGGCGGACCCCACGTCGCGACCTTCGACAGCGGCCCGTTGCTCTCGCCCCGCCCGTGCAGGAACAAGAGCAGCGGCACCGGCTCGTCGGACTCGGCGTAGTCGCGCGGCAGGTAGCAGAGATACTCGAGCTCGACGTCGTCGATCGAAAGCACCTGTTCGACCTGCTTGCCGGGCATCGGTCCGGGAGCCTCGCGCTGGGCTACGAGGGCGGGCGCGGCGAACAGCGCGACGAACGCGAGGGTCGGGACGGGCGGGACGCGACGGCGGCGCATGGCGCGATCGTAGTCCCAGCGGCGCTCACTTCGGACCGCCGGGCGGGATCAGCTTGCCCATCGCGGTCTCGCGCTGCTTCTGCAGGAACGCGATGCGCCGGCTCGCCGCGACCGGCGCGAACGCCGGCGCCGGCGGCGGGCTGCTGCGCGCCGCCTCGTAGACGCGGGCGAGCGCCGCCGTGTGCGCGTCGAGGTCGGGCGCGGGCGGCGGCCGATGCGCCCGCAGCTCGTGCCACAGCCGCGGC
>CALKYL010000176.1 GCA_938003515.1 uncultured bacterium | reverse complement strand
CGAAGACGCGGACGAGGAAGAGGAGGACGAGGCGCAGGCCGACCGCGAGCCACGAGACGGCGACGAAGACGAGCACGAGGACGCGGACGCGGACGAGGACGAGGACGCGGACGCGGACGAACACGCGGACGAGGAGCCGGCGGGAGCGGGCGACGAGCGCGGGGCCGGGTCGCCGCCGAGGCGCAAGCCGGTCGTCGTGCTGCGGCCCAAGCCCCGGCCGCGGCCGCGCCGCCGGGCTTCGTCGCAGTCGACGCTGCCGTTCGAGGACTACCCGTTCCCGCCGTTCGACCTGTTCCAGGAGCCGCAGATGTCGGACCTCGGCGCGACGTCGGAGGTGCTCGACCGCGGCGGCGAGGCGATCGTCAACAAGCTCGCCAACTTCAACATCGAGTCCGAGGTCGTCGCCGCGTCGGTCGGGCCGGCGGTGACCCAGTACGAGCTGCGGCTGGCCGAGAGCATCCGCGTCAACAAGGTCGTCGGCTTCGAGTCCGACCTCGCCGCCGCGCTCAAGGCGTTCTCGGTGCGCGTCGTCGCGCCGATCCCGGGCAAGGACACGATCGGCATCGAGGTGCCCAACGAGGAGCGGCAGAAGGTCTACATGCGCGACCTGCTCGACCAGTTCGGCCGCTCGGAGGACCTCGCGATCCCGCTCTATCTCGGCAAGGACGTCGCGGGCAACCCCATCGTCGAGGACCTCGCGCGCATGCCGCACCTCTTGATCGCGGGCACGACCGGCTCCGGCAAGTCGGTCTGCATCAACACGATCCTGCTGTCGGTGCTGCTGACGCGCACGCCGCAGCAGGTCAAGCTGATCCTGCTCGACCCGAAGATGGTCGAGCTGCAGGCCTACCGGCGCGTGCCGCACCTGTGCTGCGACGTCGTCACCAACATGAAGAAGGCGCCGGGCGTGCTGCAGTGGGCCGTCGACGAGATGGAGAACCGCTACGCGCTGTTGTCGGCCGCCGGCGTCAACCACATCAAGAACTACAACCGCCTCGGCCAGCAGGAGCTGCAGAAGCGCCTCGGACGCGACCCCGACCCGGAGCGCGTGCATCTGAGCTACATCGTCATCGTGATCGACGAGTTCGCAGATCTGATGAACGTCGCGCAGAACGAGGTCGAGGACCTGATCCAGCGGCTCGCCCAGAAGTCGCGCGCGGTCGGCATGCACGTCATCCTGGCGACGCAGCGGCCGTCGAGCGACGTGATCACCGGCATCATCAAGGCGAACCTGCCGTGCCAGATCGCCTTCAAGGTCAACCGCCGCATCGACTCGCGGGTGATCCTCGACGTCAACGGCGCCGAGAAGCTGCTCGGGCACGGGGACATGCTCTACATGCCGCCGAGCGGCGGCGCCCTGCTGCGCGCCCAGGGCACGTTCGTCTCCGACGACGAGCTGCAGGCCGTCGTGCGCTACCTCGAGGAGCAGGGGCAGCGGCCCGCGTTCAACCCGGAGCTCGTGCAGAAGCAGACCAGCTCCCGGCCGAGCATCGCCGACCGCGACGAGCGCTACAACGAGGCCGTCGAGGTCGTGCTCGGCCAGCAGCGCGGATCGGCGACGCTGCTGCAGCGCGCCCTCGCGGTCGGCTACACGCGCGCGACGCGGCTGCTCGAGCTGATGGAGGAGGACGGACTCGTCGGTCCGTTCGTCGGCTCGAAGTCCCGCGACGTGCTGATGACGCTCGAGGAGTGGCGCGCGCGCGAGGAGCAGCTGGCGGAGGAGCTGGCCGCCGCCGCCGAGGACGGCTACGAGGAGGACTTCGACGGCGGCGAAGCCGTCGACGAGGGCGACGAGCAGGCGGCGGACGAAGCCGAACTCGAGGACGACGAAACGGACGACGCGCCGTCGGACGCGGCCGCCGGCGACGCGGCGTCGGGCGACGCGCAGGAGTCGGTTCGTTGACGTCGGCCGCTATCGCTTGTAGCGCGATGAGGCCAGGAGTAGATTCCGTGGCGTGTCGTCCGGTGGCGCCGGACGCGCGACGCGGTCCGCCCGGGAGGGGCACATGACGGTGAATACGCTGGGCACGGATTCCTCAGGCCGACGCGACGAGTTGTTCGCATCGACGTCGGCGCGCGGATCTCGCACCGTGGCGGAGCTCCTGTGGCCGTTCTTCTCCGGCTGCGTCGCGCTGTTCACGATCTCCGCGCTCCTCTACTACCACTTCAACCAGGCGGACATCGAAGCGCGCTCGGTGCTGCAGCGCGCCGTCACGTTCGTCTACCACGGCATCGGCCTCGCGCCGGCCGTGCTGTTCTTCCTGCTGGTCGCGAGCTGGAGCACGATCTGGTTCGTAACCGGCGTGCTCGACCGACCGCTCGCCCGGCTCGGCCGCCTGGTCGCCATGGCGGTGCTGCTGGGCGTCTTCCTCAACCTGGGCGACGGCGGGGTCGTGCCGGCGGTGCACAAGGGCGAACTCGGCGCGTGGCTCGCCGGGCGTCTGGTCGCGGCCATCGGCTACGTGCCGAGCCTCGTGCTCGTGTGGGTGTCGACGTTCGCGGCGCTGCTGCTCGCCACCGACTGGTTCTTCAGCGACTGGTTCGACCGCGACCGGCGGCCGTTGTCGAGCGAGGCCGGCGTGGAGTCCGCCGTCACCGACCACCTGCGCGGGCTGTCGACCGACGTCGCCGCGACCGCCGCGCCGCCGGCGCCCGCAGCGGTGCCGCCGCGCGGCCCGATCCGCCTCGACGAGGCGGCACGTG
>CALKYL010000175.1 GCA_938003515.1 uncultured bacterium | reverse complement strand
GACGGCGGACTCGAGCACGCCGCGGACTCGGCGGCTCCGGCGACCCGAGCGCCGTCCGGCGACCTGCGCCGGCGCGCGCGCGAGCTCGGCGTGCACGTCGGCCGGCTGCCGAGCGGGCCGCGCGACGCGATCACCGACGTGGCCGGCGTCGCGGTCGGTCACGCCACGCTGCACGACGGCGACCGGCTGCACACCGGCGTCACCGTGGTGCTGCCGCAGGTCGACGGCCAGAGTCCCGGCAACCCCTACCGCACCAGGCTGCCGGCCGGCCTCGTCGTCCGGAACGGGTTCGGCAAGCTCGTCGGCGCGACGCAGCTCCGCGAGCTCGGCGAGCTCGAGAGCCCGATCGCGCTCTGCGGCACGCTCAACGTGCACCGGGTCGCGGACGGGCTGCTCGACTGGCTGCTCGCGCTGCCGGGCAACGAGGTCGTGCGTTCGGCGAACGTCGTCGTCGGCGAGACCAATGACGGACGGCTGTCGGACGTGCGCGCGCGCCCGGTCGGCGCCGAGCACGTAGCGCGCGCGATCGCCGCGGCCACGACCGGCGACGTGCCGGTCGGCGCGGTCGGCGCGGGAGCCGGCACGATCTGCTGCGGTTGGAAGGGCGGCATCGGCTCGAGCTCGCGGCGCGCCGCCGAGCACACGGTCGGCGTGCTGGTGCAGACCAACTTCGGCGGCCGGCTCGTCGTCGACGGGGTGCCGGTGCACGAGCACCTCGACCCGCGCGCGTCGGCCGACGACCGGGACGGCTCGTGCATGATCGTCGTCGCGACCGACGCGCCGCTCGACCAGCGCGGGCTCGAGCGCCTCGCGGAGCGCGCCTTCGCCGGCATGGCGCGCACCGGCGCGTCCTTCTCGCACGGCAGCGGCGACTACGCGATCGCGTTCTCGACCGCCGGCTTCGACGCGCCGCCGCTGCGCGGCAACCGCCTCTCGCCGCTGTTCGTCGCCGTCGCCGACGCGACCGAGCAGGCGATCGTCGACTCGCTGTGCGCGGCGGAGACGACCACCGGCATGGGCCGCACCGCCGTGGCGATCCCGCTCGACGAGCTGTCGGCGCTGCTGGGGAGGTGACCTTGGCCGGACCGAGGAGGCGCCGCGGCCCGCTGCCGGAGCCGCCGCCGCTCGGCGCGATCGTCGTCGACGGCGCGAACGTGATCGCGTCGAGCCGCTTCCGGCCGATCGAACGGCTCGACCTCGCGACGGCCTGGTGTCGCGCGTTCCGGCCGGACCTGCCGGTGACGGTGTTCGTCGACCACGCGACCGCGATGCGCTGCCAGCGGCCGGCGCAGGCGACGCTGCGCGCGCGCTGCGAGGACGTGTCGCCCGACCGGCCGCGCTACGTCGTCACGCCGCGCGGGGAGTCGGCCGACGAATACGTGCTGCGCTTCGCGCGCGAGCACGGCGCGCTGGTCCTGTCGAACGACCGCTACTTCGACCACGAGGAGCTGCGCCGGAACGCGATCACGCTGCAGTTCCGGCTCAGGGGCGACGCGTTCGAGGCATACGACGAGGCGACCTGGTTCCGGTCGCCGGGGGTGGCGCTGCGGGTGGCGCTGTCGGCATGGCAGCGACCGGGCCCGCCGTCGGAGTGAGCGGCCCGGCGTCCGGGGGTGGGGGCGCGTGGCGCGCGGCGCGCCAGAACATCGCGGCGGCGATCGCGCCGAGCGCGCCGCACGCCCACCACAGCGCCGCCGCGCCGAGCCAGTCGTACAGCGGGCCGCCGCCGAGCGGCGCGAGGATCTGGCCGACCGAGAAGGTCATGCCGTGCGCGCCGTTGTAGGCGCCGCGCGCGTGCTTCGGCGCGTGGTCGTTGACGTGGGCGCCGAGCAGCGGCATCTGCAGGAGCTCGCCGCCGGCGACGACCGCCATCGCGACGACGATGCCCGCGCCGCCGAACGCCGGCAGCAGCAGGAGGTAGCCGATCCCGACGACGAGCGACCCGGCCGCCACCACCGGCAGCGCGGGCCGGTCGCGCAGCGCGTGCACGACGGGCATCTCGAACAGCACGATCATGACCGGGTTGACCGCGAGGAACCACCCGATCGCGCGCGTGTCGAAGCCCTGGTCCTCGAAGACCCGCGCGCCGGTCGTGAAGTACTGCATGAAGGCGAGCAGCACGATCACGTTCGCCAGCATCAGCCAGACGAAGTGACGGTCGCGGAACGGCCGGCCGGGCCGCTCGCCCGCGACGGGCGGCGCGGGCCGCGGGTCGTAGCCGCCGAGGCAGGTCGCGAGGAACAGCGCGGCGAGCCCGCAGGTCGCGCCGTCGACGACGAACATGAGCCGGAAGTCGACCGCGACCAGGTAGCCGCCGATCGTCGGCCCGAACGCCCAGCCGAGGTTGAGCATCAACCGGTTGAGCGACAGGGCCTTCCTGCGCAGGGCGGCCGGCACGCTGCTCGCGACGGCGGTGACGCTGCCGGGGCTGAATGCCTCGTTGAGCACGACGAGCACGAACACGCTTGCCTCGAGCCAGCCGGGCACGAGCACCTGCGTCATCGACAGCATCCAGACGCCGGCCAGGCCGAGCGCGAGCACCTGCAGGCGCACGGGGCCGAGGCGATCGGTCAGCCAGCCGCCGGCGAAGCTGCCGGTCACCGCGCCGGCGCCGTAGATCGCCAGCACGACGCCGGCCTCGCTCGCCGAGTAGCCGAAGCGCTGCTTCGCGTACAGGCCGAGGAACGGCACGACCATCGCGCCGCAGCGGTTCAGGAACGCCGCGAGGCACAGAAGCCACGTCAGCCGGGGCAGCCCGCCGAACGCGTCGCGATAGAGCGCGACGATGCCGGCGGGGGACCTCGCCATCAGCCGCGGCGGAGCGCTTCGGTCGGCGTCATGCGCGCGGCGCGCGCGGCCGGGAACAGGCCGCCGACGAGGCCGAGCAGCACCGCGAACGCGATCGACCAGATCATGACGGCGGGCGTCGTGCGGAAGCCGAACACGACCTCGGAGAAGGTCGAGTTCATCGTGCCGAACTGCAGGCCCTGCAGCGGCAGCACCAAGAGGCAGCCGACGATGCCGCCGCAGAGGCCGAGCACGAGCGCCTCGAGCAGGAACGACAGGAGGATCGCGAACGGTCGGTAGCCGACCGCCTTCAGGATGCCGATCTCGTGGGTCCTCGCGCCGATGGAACTCAGCATCGAGTTGACGCCGGTGAACAGGGCGCCGATGCCCATGATCACGGCGAGGAAGCCGCCGGCGACGAGGAACGTGACCGACAGGAAGCCGGTCTGGCTGGCGAGGTACTCCCGCTCGCTGAGCACGTTGGGCTGCACGCGCAGGTCGGTGGCGTAGCGCGTTCGCACGGCCTCGAGGTCGGTGCCGGCCGCGACCCGCGCGAGCACCCGGCTGTAGGCCGGGCGTTCGACGGCCTCGGCGATGCGGTCGAGGTCGCCCCAGATCTCGCTGCGGTAACCGCCCTTGCCCTCGAACGTGCCGACGATGCGGAACGGCACGGTGTTGATGCGCAGCACGTCGCCGACCCGGCAGTTCGCGATGCGGTCGACGAGCGCCGCGCCGACCATCAGCTCGTCGGCGCCCGGCTCGAGGCGGCGGCCCTCGACCACGCGCACGTCGTCGCCGTGGATCGCGAAGGTCGCCGGCCCGGTGCCGCGCAGCGAGACGTTGGTCTGCCCGCCGTCGTAGCGCTCGAGCAGGATCGCGAGGAACAGCTCGGCGCTGGCCAGCGGTCGGCCCTGGTCGTCCCGCGCGATCTCGGCGACCTCCTTCTTGAGGATCTCGACCTGCTCCCTGGTCAGGCCGGATTCGCCTTCGGAGGTCGCGCCCTTGCGCAGGAAGATCGCGAGGTCCTCGCGGCCGCGCTCCTGGAACATCGTGGCGAACCCCTCGCCGAGCGAGAGCATGCCCGCGAGCACCGCGACGGTCGCGCCGATGGCGCAGACGCTGAGCACGGTCGACGAGCCGCGCACCCAGAGGCTGCGCAGGCCGTAGCTGACGGGGACGAGGGCCATCAGGCGATCTCCCGCATCGCTTCGACCGAGCTGAGCCGTGCGGCGCGCAGGCCCGGCACCAGGCCGGACACGAGGCCGGTCACCGCCGCGAGGCCGACGCCGAGCACGAGCGTCGTCTCGTCGATGGCGAAGCCGGCCATGCGCTGCGCGAGCACGTCCCGCAGCGGCGCCTCGACGGCGAACGCCAGCACGACGCCGAGGCCGGCGCCGACGCCGCAGACGACCAGCGACTCGAACACCAGCAGCGCGCCGGCGGTGCGGTCGGTGAAGCCGAGCGCCTTGAGCACGCCGAGGTCGCGCGTGCGCTCGCGCCCGGCGAGCAGCATCGTGTTGAGCACCGCGAAGAAGATCGCGAAGACGACCGCGCCGCCGATCAGCGGCAGCAGCGCGACGAGGTCGCCGAGCATGGTGATGAACTGCCGGGTGAACTCGGCCTCGGTCATCGTGCGCACGCGCTGCGGGCCGTTCTCGAACATGCCGTCGACGGCCTGCTGCACGGCGACCGTGCTCGCGCCGGGCGCCATGCGCAGCATGTAGACGCCGACGCCGTCGGGGCCGCGCGCCCCGCCCTGTTCGAGCGACTCGCGCAGATACTCGTACTGGAAGAACAGCTGCTGCTCGTCGAACGACGGCGACGAGCTGCGGTAGATCGCCTGCACCGTGAACTCCCACGGCTGCCCGTCGGTCCGGGTGAAGATCGTGCCGGAGATCGGGACGCGGTCGCCGACCCGCCAGCCGTACTTGTCGGCGAGCTGGCGGCCGACGACGCAGCCGGTGCGCATCGCGACGAAGTCGTCGTAGCTGCCCGCGATGATCTCCATCTCGGGGTAGCCGATGCGGAACGCCTCGGGATCGATGGCGAACTGCGTCGGCTGCGCGCCCTTGTCCTGCTCGAGGCGACCGCCGAACCACTGCCACTTGCAGATCGCGTCGATGCCGTCGACCTGCTGCATCTTCTGCTGGTAGGAGAGCGGCAGGTCGACGAACAGGCTGACGGCCGACATCACCAGCAGCCGGTCGGCCGACGTCGAATCGAGCGTGCGCGACAGCCCCGACGAGACCGCGTGCAGGAGGCAGATCAGGAACACCGCGACGGCGACGGCGCCGGCGGTCAGCAGCGACCGGACCGGGTGGCCGAGCACGTTGCGCACGAGCAGTTTCCAGGGCATCGCTCAGCTCCCCTTCGCGGCGCCGGCGGGCGCGCGGTTGTCGTCGATGCGGCCGAGCTTGCCCTTGTCGAGGTGGATCACCTTGTCGGCGAACGTCGCGGCCTGCGGGTCGTGCGTGACCATCAGGATCGTCTTGCCGAGCTCCCGGTTGAGCCGCTGCACCAGCTCGAGCTCCGCGGCGGCGCGGTCGAGGCCGCCGACGAGGTTCAGCAGCGTCGTCTTGCCCGAGCCCGAGGGGCCCATCAGCGCGTAGAACGTCGCGGCGTCCATCTCGAGGTCGAGCTCGTCGAGCACGCGCAACGTCTCGCCGCCGCGCGTGTAGGACTTGGTGACGGAACGGAGGGTGATCGCTACGGCCATGATGGGGTGGGCGCGTCTGTTACTGGTCCTGCACGCGGATGCGGTCGCCGTCCTGCAGCGACGGCGGCGGATCGAGCACGATGCGCTGGTTGGCGACGAGGCCGGCGTCGATCGCGACGCGGCCGCCCTTGCGTTCGCCGGCCGACACGACGGCGAAGCGCACGACGTCCCGCTCGACGACGAACGCCCCGGTGCGGCCGTCGACCTGCACGAGCGCGTCCTCGGGAACGACGATGCGGCGCGCGGCCGGCGCGGCGTCGTCGGGCGTCGGCGCGTCGCCCTGACGGAAGACGATGCGCACGCCCATCTCGGGCCGGAGCCGCTGGTCCTTCCGGGCGAGCCGGATGCGCACCTCGACGGTCGCCTTCTGGCGGTCGGCTGTCGGCCAGATGCGATCGACGGTGCCCTCGTACCGGTCGTCCGGGAACGCGTCGAGGAACACGTCCGCGGGCGCGCCGAGGCGCACCGAGGATAGCGTCGTCTCCGGCACGTTGGCCTGCACCTCGAGCGAGTCGAAGGCGACCATCGGGCAGACCGCGCCGCGCGCGTTGCTGCCGCCCTGGGCGTTGGGCGAGACCACCTCGCCGACCTCCGCGTCCTTGAGCACGACGATGCCGTCGAACGGCGCGCGCACGTCGGTCTTGTCGAGGGTCGCCCGGGCGAGGTCCCGGGCCGCCTCGGCGGCGTCGCGCTGGCTCCTGGCGACGCCGATGTCGAGGCCGGCGACCGCGAGCCGCCTCGTCACCGCGTCGAGCGTGGCCGCCGCCGTGTCGCCGGCCGCCGTGAGCGCGCGCACGCGCGCCCGCGCCGCGTCGCGCACGCTGCGCGCCAGGCCGCGCCGCCTCCTGCCCTCGATGCCGGTCGTCGCGAGCTCCTCGAAGCGGGTCAGCTCGAGCCCCGCGAACGTCAGCTGGGCCACGGCCTCGTCGCGCTGCGCCTTCGCGGTCTCGAGCGCGGCCTCCGCCTGGGTGCGTTCGGCGGCGGTCGCGTCCCGCGACGCCTCGGCGCGCTCGATCGCCTGCGTCGCGGCGACGAGGTCGGCCTCGGCGCGCTGCCAGGCGGCGCGGAAGTCGTCGGCGAACAGCCGGGCGACGACGTCGCCCTTGGTGACGACGGAGCCCTCCTGCACGTTCATCTCGACGATCCGGCCCGGCACGTCCGACGACAGCGCGGCCCGGCGCGCGGCGACGACGTAGCCGTTGGCCGCCGTGCCGCGCACGGCGGCGGCCGCGGCGGCGCCGGTCTCGGTGACGACGTAGGTGCGCACCGCGGGGAGCCGCACGCGGTCGATCCACTCGCCGGCGAGCGGCCAGATCAGCCAGGCGACGCCGCCGAGCACCGCGAGAACCACGACGCGCATCGGCCACGGGCTCTTGCGCCGCGGCTTCGACTTCGGCTTGCGTTCGATCTTGAGGCTCTCTAGATCCACGGCGGCGGGGTGGCTGCGCGGCGAGACGGGGGCGGAGCAGGATAGCGGACGGCCCCTCGAATTGCTGGGCGGGCTGCGTAGGATCCGGGCTCATGGTCAAGCCGGTCGTGCGCCGCATCCTCGCGCCCGTCGATCTCGCGGAGTCGAAGGAGCCGGAGCTCGGCTACGCCATCGGGCTCGCGGCGCAGCTGCGCGCCGAGCTGCTGCTGCTCGCCGTCATCGACACGCCGGCCACGCTCAACCTGATCGGCCACCACCGCGCGATGGCAGGGGGCGGTCGCGGCTTCGAGCAGGAGCTGCAGGAAGAGGTGCAGCAGAAGCTGCAACAGCTGGTCGACCGCGCGGCGGAAGCCGGCGGGCAGGCGCTCGGCCACCTGACGTTCTAGGAGGACGTCGAGCAGCACACCCTGAAGGAGGCGCTCGTGCAGCGCGTCGACCTGATCCTGGTGCGCTCGCAGGGCCGCACCGGCATCATGAAGGCGCTGCTCGGCAGCACGGCCGGCGAGATCCTCAAGGCGGCGCCCTGTCCGGTGCTGGTGGCGCGCGCGTGACGGGTCGCGGCAGCTCGTCCCGGGCCCCGGGCGCGCGCGGACCCTCGCGCGCGGGCGCCAGCCGCCGCGTC
>CALKYL010000174.1 GCA_938003515.1 uncultured bacterium | reverse complement strand
TACGAGATATATCAGTGTGACTGGAGTTCAGACGTGTGCTCTTCCGTCTGCTGCCAGCTCGTCTGCGCCGCGAGCGGCGCCGCGACGAGCGACCCGACACAGATCGCTGCTGCCGTGCGACGCATGCGCGGTGCGACGGGGCAGGTCGCGCGTTCCTTCCGTCCGTGGTCGTGGCGTTCGCTTCTCACGGGGCTCCTGCTCACGAGGCTCCTGCTCGCCGGGCTGATGCTCAACCGGCTGATGCTCACGTTGCGCCGGCTCCCTCGTTGCGGCGCAGCATGTTGCAGAACGTCGCGCCCTGCGCGCGCGCGTCGTCGAGCGCCACGTGCGTGACCGGCAGCGGCTCGCGCCACTCGGCGGGCAGCGCCTCGTAGACGCAATCGCGGAACGGCCGCTTGAGCATCGCCATCGCGTAGCTCTTGACGTCGAGCGCCGAATGGCCGAACGGCGGCTCGCCGACGAAGCGCTGCAGGTACCAGTAGATCCACATGAAATCGAACGGGGCCGGGTGCGCGACCAGCACGACGCGGCCCGGCAGCGCCTCGAGCCACTTCGCGTAGCGCGGCATGACGTCGGCGGGGTCCTCCGGGTCCTCGCGCGCGCGCTCGAGCGCTGCGCGGTGGCCTTCCCACCATAGCATCGTGCGCGGATGCGGCGTCGCGCCGGGCAGCGGTGCCAGGTTGGCCGTGAACTCGCCGGCGACGGTCTTGTCGGCGCGGAACGCGACCGACGCGAACGACAGCATCGAGTGTGGTCCGGGGATGGGCCCGTCGGCCTCGATGTCGGTGCTGACGTAGATCTCGGCTGGCATCGCGCGCTCCGGGTGCCCATCTTGCCGGCTCGGCGGCCCGGCGACACGTCTCGGGCCTTTCCGGCCGGTGAGGACCGGACACGACGGCCGCGCCCGACGCGCCCCGCGCTTCCGCCGCCGCCCGGGCATCGCTACCCTGGTCGCCCCCCGAACCGAACAACCATGAGCTTCACCCACCAAGGTCGCACGATCCGGAAGGTCGCCGTCGTCGGATCGGGCCAGATCGGTCCCGACATCGCCCTCTACTTCACCAAGGTGCTCAGCCCGTTCGGCACCGACACCGTGGTCGTCGACGTCAGCGAGCAGGCGCTGCAGGCCGGCCGCAAGAAGCTCGAGAAGAAGGTCCAGAAGGGCGTCGAGACCGGCGCGTTCACCGCCGAGCAGCAGGCGACGATGACGTCGCGCGTCACCTGGACGACCGACTACGAGGCGATCCGCGGCGCGGACCTCGTCGTCGAGGCGGCGACCGAGAACCAGGAGCTCAAGGGCAGGATCTTCGGGCAGGTCGAGCAGCTCGTCGGCCCCGACGCGATCCTGGTCAGCAACAGCTCCCACCTCGAGCCGGAGGTGATCTTCCACAACGCGAAGAAGAAGGACCGCACCGGGGTCGTGCACTACTTCTTCCCCGCCGAGCGCAACCTGCTCGTCGAGGTCGTGCCGGGCAAGGACACCGCCGCCGCGACGACCAGGTGGCTCTTGTCGTTCTACGAAGCGATCGGCAAGGTGCCGATCGAGGTGCGCTCGCGCTACGGCTACGCGCTCGACCCGGTGTTCGAGGGGCTGTTCTTCGCGTGCGCGCTGCTCGCCGAGAAGGGCGTCGGCACGACCAGGCAGATCGACGCGGTTTGCAAGCAGACGTTCCGCATGGGCGTCGGCTCGTTCACGGCGATGAACCTGACCGGCGGCAACCCGATCACCGCCGTCGGCCTCGACAACTACACGACCAAGATCCACTCCTGGTTCCGCACGCCCGCGTCGCTGAAGGAGAAGGTCGCGAAGGGCGAGCCGTGGGACGTGCCGGCCCGCGGCGAAAAGGTCGACGTACCCGAGGAGCTGGCCGGACGCATCCGCGCGAGCCTGCTCGGCGCCTACTTCGGCCTGTGCGGCGAGATCGTCGACGCGGGGCTCGTCTCGATCGCCGACTTCGACATGGGCCTCGAGATCGCGCTCGACATGAAGCCGGCGTTCACCTTCATGAACGAGCTCGGCACCGACAAGGCGCTGGCGCTCGTGCAGGCCTACGCGAAGGACCATCCCGGCTTCCCGGTGCCGAAGTGCATCGAGCGGCACGGCCGCGAGGGCAAGCCGTTCGAGGTGCCGGTCGTGCTGCGCGAGGATCGCGACGGCGTCGCGGTGCTGACCATCCGGCGGCCGAAGGTGCTCAACGCGCTCGACCAGCGCGTCTTCGAGGAGCTGCGCACGCGCTTCGAGCAGTGCGACCGGGACCCCGCGGTGAAGGCCGTCGTGCTGACCGGGTTCGGCAAGAAGGCGTTCGTCAGCGGCGCCGACGTCAACTTCCTCGCCAGGATCGACAGCGTGAAGATGGGCGAGGAGACGTCGCGCGCGTCGCAGGTCTGCGTCGACGCGATCCAGGCGGTCCGGAAGCCGACGGTCGCCGCGCTCAACGGGCTGGCGTTCGGCGGCGGCATCGAGACCGCGATGGCGTGCGAGACGCGCATCGCCAAGCGGGGCCTGAAGGTGCTCGCCGCGCAGCCCGAGGCCAACCTCGGCATCATCCCGGGTGCAGGCGGCACGGTGCGGCTGCCGCGGCTCGTCGGCCTCGAGCGCGCGAACGAGATGCTGCGCACCTGCCGGCCGATCAGCGGCGAACAGGCGCTCGCGTGGGGCCTGATCCGCGAGGAGGTCGACGGCGACCTCGTCGCGCGCGCGGTCCGGCTCGCGCAGGACATGGCCGCCGGCAAGGCCGAGCGCTCGCGCATGGCCGAGGGCCCGATGCAGGAGGTGCCGGCGAAGCTGCCGCAGGTCGACATCGGCCACCGCAGCCGCAAGGTCGACGAGATCCTGCAGAAGGCGATCCTCGGCGCGGCGAAGCTGCCGCTGAAGGACGCGATCCCGTTCGAGGCGAAGTGCTTCGGCGAGGTCTGCGGCACCGAGGACATGCGCATCGGCGTCGACAACTTCCTGAAGAACGGGCCGCGCGCGAAGGCCGCGTTCGTGCATCGCTGAGGCCGGAACGACCGAGCCCGCATGGACCGAAGCTACGAGATCGGCCGCGCGACGAGCTGCCGCGTCGTCGTCGAGATCGGCGCGGAGACGCAGCTGCCGGAGCTGGTCGGCCGCCTCGACCCCGACGGCGTCGTCGTCGTGCACGACGCGGCGCTCGGCGCGCTGGCGCGCCGCATCGCGACCGACCTCGGCGCGCGCGCGACGGTGCCGGTCACGATCGCCGCCTCGACCAAGACGCTCGACGCGGCCAGCAGGCTCGCGGCGAAGCTGCACGAGCTCGACGCGACCCGCGCGACGGTCGTGCTCGCGGTCGGCGGCGGCACGCTGACCGACCTGTGCGGCTTCGTCGCGTCGATCTACCTGCGCGGCGTGCCGTTCGTCGCGTGTCCGACGACGACGCTGGCGATGTGCGACGCGGCGCTCGGCGGCAAGAACGGCGTCGATCACCTGGGCCTGAAGAACCGCCTGGGCACGATCCGCCAGCCGGAGCTCGTGCTCGCCGACGTCGAGTGGCTGCAGGACCTGCCCGACGCGCTGTTCCGCGAGGGCCTCGTCGAGGTCGTCAAGAAGGCCTGTGTGCTCGACGCGAGCCGCTTCCGCGAGCTCGAGGAGCTGGCACCGGCGCTGCTGGCACGCGACGAACAGGCGACCGCGGAGGCGGTCGGCATGGCCGTCGAGATGAAGATGGCGGTCGTGCTGGCGGACGAGCGCGAGGCCGACCGGCGGCGCGCGCTGAACTTCGGCCACACGATCGGCCACGCGCTCGAGAGCCTGGCGGCGGGCGCGATGCGCCACGGCCACGCGGTCGCCGTCGGCATGGCCGCCGAGTGCCGCGCCGGCGGCACGCCCGCGGCCGTGACGAAGCGCGTCGTCGGCCTCCTGCACGCGATCGGCGCGCACACCGAGGTCCCGCGCGAGCTCGCCGACGCGGACCGGCTGTGGGCGGCCGCGCGCCGCGACAAGAAGGCGATGCGCGGCAGCGTGCCGATGTACGTGCCGAGCGCGATCGGCGAAGGCCGGCTCGTCGAGCTGACGCTGACGAGCCTCGAGCGCGCGCTCGCATGAACGCCGCGCCGCGGCTCGTCGACGCGCTGCCGTGGCCGAGCGACGCCGAGCTCGTGCTGCCGGGCAGCAAGAGCGAGGCGAACCGGCTCCTGGTCGCGGCGGCGTTGAGCGGTCGCGAGGTGATCGTGACCGGCGCGACGCCGAGCGACGACGTGCGCCACCTGGTCGAGGGGCTCGCGGTGCTCGGCTTCGCCGCCCGGTTCGAGGACGAACGGGCGGGCCGCGTGCGCGTCGGACCGCGGCGCGCCCGAGCGCCGGCCAGCGGCGAGCTGTTCTGCGGCAACGCCGGCACCGCGCTGCGCTTCCTGGTGTCGGTCGCGGCGATCACGCCCGGCGACTGGACGCTGACCGGCGACGCGCACATGCAGCGCCGGCCGGTCCAGCCGCTGGTCGACGCGTGGCAGCGGCTCGGCGTCGCCTGCGAGGCGACCAACGGCTGCCCCCCGGTGCGCGTGCGGGGCGGCGTGCAGGGCGGCGCGCCGCGCGGCGGCGCCGTCGCGGTCGATGCGTCGCTGTCGAGCCAGTTCGTCTCGTCGCTGCTCTTGGTCGGGGCGTCGCTGCCCGACGGTCTCGCGCTGTCGTTCGACGGTCCGCTCGCGTCCCGGGCCTACGCCGAGCTG
>CALKYL010000173.1 GCA_938003515.1 uncultured bacterium | reverse complement strand
CGTGCGCAGCGTTCGCTCTGCGCCGCCGGGCCCTTCTCCGGCGAGCAGCGCGGCGACGTCGGGATACGCGTAGACGACCGCGGCCGCGTCCCTGGGCAGGCCGCCGGTGTCCGCGGTCGGACCGTAGGTGCTGTGCAGGTCGCGGCCGAGCGCCCGCAGCAGCGCGGACTGCTGGCCGCGGTGGTGCGCCGTGTGCGCGATGCGCCTGGTCACGATCCACGCCCGGGAGCGCACGACCTCGAAGAACGACGCGTCCGCCTCCCACCAGCCGTCGCCCTCTCGCGCCAGCGCGTCGCGACGGAACGCCGCGGCGGCGGCGTAGTGGCGCAGGAAGGCGAGCCGGTCCGGCGCGGCAGGCGTCACGTCGCCGGGCGCCGTGATGCCGAGCATCTTCGCGAACCAGCCGTGCTCGCTCTGGCACTGGTGCACCATGTGCTCGCGCAGCGTGCGGCCGCGGGGGTCGCCGGCCCGGGGCCGCACGTCGAGGTCGCCGTCGCCGGCCATCGCCCAGACCGACAGGACCTTCAGTATCTCGGTCGTGTAGGTGTCGACCAGGAACGCGTAGCGGCCGGACATGGCGCGATCGTCCCGCAGGCGGCGGTCGGGGGCCAGCTCCGGCCGCCGCCCGGCCCGCAGCGGCGATCAGGGCGCGAAGCGCTCGCGCACGACGCCGTCGACCGACAGCGCGAGCAGCCCGTCGTCGGGCGACAGCCAGAAGACGAGCTGACGCTGGCCGGTGCCGAGGTCCGTTCGGCTCCACGCGATGTCGAGCCGGATGCGCAGCACGTCGACCACGAGCCGGCTGCCGAGCGCGCGCGGCTCGGTGAACTGCCAGTAGCCGAACACGCTGACCTGGCCGGCGAACGGCAGCTGGAAGCCGATCGGCCGCTCGACGCGCACGTTGGTCGTCAGGCCGCCGCCGCCGGTCGCCGCGGTCGAACCGAACAGCGGGTAGGACTCGTCCCAGAGCTCGCGCCACGCCGCCGTCGTGTCGAGGTCTGCCTCGCGGGCGACGACGCGGTCTCCGACCAGGATCAGGCTCTCGTCGAACGAAGGGCCGCGAAGGCGCCACCGGCGCGCGTCCTGCTGCGCGAACGGCGACGTCGCCTCGACCGGCTCGACGACGAAGGTCCAGCCGTCGCCGAGCAGCGCGAGGTCCTCGTCGTCCGGCAGGTAGTCCTGCGGCCGGTCGGCCGAGGGGCCGACGACGACCTGGAAGCGGTCGAGCGTCGCGGTGCGCACCTCGACCCACGCCTCGCCGACGTCGACCGCCTCGGGGTAGTACTGCAGCGACGCGACCGGGTTGTCGTGCTGCACGCGCACGTTGCCGGGCGCCGTCGACGTGACCTGGAACGGCCGATAGGGCAGCCGCAGCGTCGCCTTCTCGGCGAGCACGAGGTCGCGCGGCTCGATGCGCAGCGCGAAGCCGGGCTGCGGGGCGACGCTGACGCCCCGGACCGTCGGCGGCAGCCCGCGCGCGTCGTCGACGACCCGGAACGTCGTGGGCTCCGACACGGCGCCCGGCGGCACGGTCAGGATCAGGCCGTCCTGCACTCCCTGGTCGACGGTGAGCACGCCGCCCTCCGGGCCGAGGATCGCCGTGACCAGCACCGGGGGACTCGAGGACGAGGAGCGGCTGCAGGCGCCCGCGATCGCGAGCAGCGCGAGCCCGGACAACGACGACACACGAGCGTTCATGGCGGGGCGGTCTAGCCACGGGCGGCGGCGGCGTAACGGCCCGGCGTGCATCCGCGGGCAATTCGTTCCCGAAGCCGCCGTTCCCGGAAGGCCCGCCGGGGGGCGCGAGAACGCTTCTCGCGCGCCGCGGCCCGGCCTAACCTGCTTGCCCCATGGCGTCCCCCGGCACGACCGATCCCGCCCGCCTGCGCGACCTCGGCCAGAAGGCCGTCGACGGCGCGCCCCTGAGCCCGGATGAAGCGCTCCTGCTCTATCGCGGGCTCGACCAGCCCTCGCTCGGGCTGCTCGCCCACGACGTGCGGCTGCGCGTCAACCCCCCGGGGGACGACGGCAAGGTGCGCGTCACCTACATCGTCGACCGCAACCTCAACCCGACGAACGTCTGCGTCACCGACTGCGGGTTCTGCGCGTTCTACCGTTCGCCCGGCGACGCCGACGCCTACGTGCTGCCGCGCGAGGTGATCTACCAGAAGGTCGAAGAGCTGCTCGCCCAGGGCGGCATCCAGCTCTTGCTGCAGGGCGGCCACCACCCGAAGCTCAAGACCGACTGGTACGCCGAGCTGTTCCGCGACCTGAAGCAGCGCTACCCGCAGGTCTGGATCCACGGCACGAGCCCGCCCGAGATCACCCACCTCTCCAAGCTCGAGAAGCGGCCGGTGCGCGACGTGCTCGCCGACCTGAAGGCCGCCGGCCTCGACTCGATCCCGGGCGGCGGCGCCGAGATCCTCGTCGAACGCGTGCGCAGGATCATCGCGCCCAAGAAGGCGACCACCGAGGAGTGGCTCGAGGTCATGCGGCAGTGGGCCGGGCTCGGCGGCAAGGGCACGGCCACGATGATGTTCGGCCACGTCGAGACCGACGCGGAGCGCATCGAGCACATGACGCGCATCCGCGAGCTGCAGGACGAGACCTCGGTGTTCACGGCGTTCATCCCGTGGACGTTCCAGCCCGAGAACACGCCGATCGGCACCCGGCTGCTCGAGGGCCGCGGCGGCAAGAAGGCGACGGTCGCCGAATACCTGCGCACGCTGAGTCTGTCGCGCCTGTATCTGCAGAACGTCCCGCACGTGCAGAGCTCGTTCGTCACGCAGGGCATGAAGACCTGCCAGGTCGGGCTGTCGATGGGCGCCGACGACTTCGGCTCGGCGATGCTCGAGGAGAACGTCGTCAGCTCCGCCGGCTGCACGCACCCGACGTCGATCCCCGAGATCGAACGGCACATCAAGGACGCGGGCTTCGTGCCGCAGCGGCGCAACATGCTCTACCAGCCGGTCGCGACGCCCGAGACCGACAAGTTCGGCGTCGAGAAGGGCGCGAAGAAGAAGGCGGTCGTCTCGCAGGTCGAGGCGTGAGCGACACGCGGACCGTCGCGCTCGCCCAGATCGCGCCGGTCTGGCTCGACCGCGACGCGACGCTGCGCAAGGTCGAGGCGTGGACGGCGCGCGCCGCCGACCGAGGCGCGCACCTGGTGTGCTTCGGCGAGGCGCTGGTGCCCGGCTACCCGTTCTGGGTCGAGCACACCGACGGCGCGCGCTTCGAGGATCGCCGGCAGAAGGAGCTGTATGCCCACTACCTCGACCAGGGCGTCGACCCCGACGTGCACCTCGAGCCGCTCGCCGCGCTCGCGCGCGAGCGCGGCGTCACGGTCGTGCTCGGCTGCATGGAGCGCGCGTTCGACCGCGGCGGCCACTCGCTCTACTGCGCCATGGTCGTGATCGACGACGGCGGCGTGATCCACCCGTGCCACCGCAAGCTCGTGCCGACCCACGAGGAGCGGCTGGTCTGGGCGCCGGGCGACGGCCACGGCCTGGTCTGCCACGCGCTGCCGCCGTTCACCCTGGGCGGGCTCAACTGCTGGGAGAACTGGCTGCCGCTGCCGCGCGCCGCGCTGCACGCCCAGGGCGAGGACCTGCACGTCGCGCTGTGGCCCGGCAACCGGCGCAACACCGAGGACGTGACGCGCTTCCTCGCGCGCGAAGGCCGCAGCTACGTGCTGTCGGTCGCCGGCCTGATGCGCAGGGCGGACGTGCCCGACCACGTGCCGCACGCCGCGGCGCTGCGCGCAGCGCTGCCCGAGACGCCGGCCGACGGCGGCTCGTGCGTGGCGGCGCCCGACGGCACCTGGCTCGTCGAGCCGGTCGTCGGCCAGGAAGAGCTGGTGACGGCCGAGCTCGAGCACGCGTTCGTGCGGCGCGAACGGCACAACTTCGACCACTCGGGCCACTACGGCCGTCCGGAGATTCTCCACGTCGAGCTGGATCGCACCCGCCACCGAGCGCTGCGCGAGCGCGAGTGACATACTGCCGGCATGTCCCGGGGACCGCGCCTCTGGCTCGCGCTGCTCGGCGCGCTCGCCGGCAGCCTCGGCGCGCAACGGCAGACCGGCGGCAGGGACGGCGGGCCGGTCGCGGACGCGACCGTCGTGCTGCGCTGGCGCAGCCACCCCGAGCTGCCGGGCACGATCGGCCGCTCGCTGCCCGACGCGACCGAGCTGTCCACGTCCAGTGACGACAGCGGCCGCTTCCGCTTCGCGCCGCCGCACCGCGGCCCGTTCGCGCTGATCGCCTACGCCGACGGCGGCGAGCTGAGTTCGGCGCGCGCGTTCCCGGTCATGCACGGCGCGTTCCGCCGCCTCGTGCTCGCGGAGAGCTGCGTCCTGGCCGGCCGCGTGGGCACCCCCCCCAG
>CALKYL010000172.1 GCA_938003515.1 uncultured bacterium | reverse complement strand
ACTGCGACGTGCTCGGCGGCGACGGCCCGCACACCGCCACCGTGTCGCTGCTCGTCGACGGGCTGCCGCTCGCCGCGGCCGAGGAGCACTTCGCGGACCGCGGCATCGTCGTGCGCTCGGGCCAGCACTGCGCGCCGCTGGCGCTCCAGGCGCTCGGGCGGCCCGACGGCTGCGTGCGCCTCAGCTTCGGGCCGTCGAACGCCGACGGCGACGTCGACGCGGCGCTGCGCGCGATCGACGCGGTCCGCGGCCGCTGAGCGTCGCGCACCGGGCGCGGCCGCGCCGGCACGCGGCCCCTCGGCGCGGGCTCACTTGTCGCCGGCCAGCCAGCGGTCGTAGGCCTTCTTCAGGTTCTCGTTCTTCGGGTCGACCTGCATCGCCTGCTCCATCAGCTCGAGCCCCTGCTTGCGCTGCTTGTTGACGATCAGGACGGCCGCGTGCACGTACATCGCGTTGGCGAGGAACGGCGCGTCGGGCTGCTTCTCGTGCTGCTCCTCGACGGCCGCGAACGTCCTCTGCGAGGTCGTCCGCGCCTTCGGCAGCGTCGGGGTCTCGAGCTCCTTGTAGTGCTGGTAGGCGAGGGCCGCGAGGTTCTGGCCGAAGTCGACGAGCTGGTCGTCCGGCACGTACTTCCACGCCTGTTCGGCGGCGTCCGCGGCCTCCTTCAGGTCGCCGCGCCGGTACTCGGCGGCGGCCATGCGGTCGTAGCCGAGGAAGCGGATGCGCTTGTTGCGCTGCTTCTGGAGGAACTTGCGCAGCGGGTCGAGGTCGTAGTTCGCCGGCTCGATGCCCGGCGCGAACGTCTCGTCGGTGATCTTGAGCAGCATCGCCTCGGCGGCCTCCTCGCTCTTGAGCCGCTCGTCCTGCTGGACCATCGCGTCGATGACCTGCAGCGAGCCGGCCTTGTCGCCGGACGCGCGCAGCTTCTGCACGAGCCGCAGCTTCAGCGCGAGGTCGTCCGGCGCCGCGGCGCACTGTTCGCGCAGCGACGCGATCGTGTCCTTGCCCGACCGGATGCGCGTGACCTCGGCGACGAAGCGCTCGACGGGCACGTAGCCCGGCACGACGTCGACGACCGCGCCGTCCGGCTGCACGAACAGCACGGTCGGCACGCGGCTCACGCGGTAGCGCTCGAGCACCGGCTTGCCGGCCGCGTCGTCCTTCGCGCCCATGCACACGACGCCGGCGAGGGCCTTGCCGACCTTCTCGTCCGACAGCGTGCCGCTGAACATCGCCGAGCAGGTGTCGTGCTGGTCCTGCCAGCAGTAGAGCAGCAGCAGTTCGGACGCCGAGTCCTTGGCGGCGGCGAGCGCGCTGTCGAAGTCCTTCTGCCACCACTCGATCTGCTGGGCGGGCGCCACGGCCGCGAGCAGGAGCACCAAAACGAACGCGGGGGCGTTCTGCGTCATGGGGGCATTGTGCCGCGGGCGGCGGTGCGGTGCGACGCTCGCGGCGGGCTGTGGCGCGCGGCGCCGAAGCCGCGGTGGCACGGCCGGAACCCGCTCCGCCGGAACGATTTGGGGCCCCTCGCCCGCGGCCGGCGGGCGCCGGGATTCCGGGGTCTCCCTTAAGGTCCGTGCGTACTGGGAGTGGCAAGGCCGACGGGCCTTCGTGATGTCCCCGAGCAGCAGAACACCCGCCCCGGTCGACGGCGACGCGGAGATCGTCCGGCTCATGCGTGAGCGGGACGGGGGTGGACTGCGTCTGTTGCTCGCCCACCACGGCGACCGCGCCCGCGGCGGTCTCAAGCGCAGCTTCGGAGATTCCTTGACCGAGACCGAGATCGACGACGCGTTGCAGGCGGCGAGCTTCCGCGCCTGGCGGCACATCGAGTCGTTCGACGCGGAGAAGGGCACGCTGCGGGCGTGGTTCTTCGTGATCGCGCGCAACGCCGGCCTCGAGCTGCTGCGCGAGCGCAAGCGGCTCGGCTGGGAGCCGCGCGGCGACGAGCTCGAGAACCTGCCCGATCCGCGGCCGCAGCCCGAGCCGATG
>CALKYL010000171.1 GCA_938003515.1 uncultured bacterium | reverse complement strand
CGAGCGCCGCGGTCGCGGACAACATTCGGGTCCGATGCATGCCTGGATACTCCAGAAGAGATGTATAGTCGGCAGGCGGCCGGACGCAACGCCCGCTCCCCGTTGGTCCGCGGCGGACCATCGGCTACGAAGGCGTCGTCCGAGATGACCGTGCCCCCCGCTGTCCGAGTTCCGCCCTCCCTGCGCCCATGTGCGGCATCGTAGGCGTGCGCCGCTTCGACGGCCGGCCCGTCGACGAGCGGCTGCTCCGGGCGATGGCCGCGCGGCTCCGCCACCGCGGGCCGGACGGCGACGGCTTCGCGACCTACGCCGGCGGCTCGGTCGGCTTCGGGCACACGCGGCTGTCGATCATCGACGTGGCCGGATCGCCGCAGCCGATGTCCTCGGCGAACGGGTCGTGCCACCTCACCTACAACGGCGAGATCTTCGACTACCGCGAGCGGCGCGCGGAGCTCGTCCGCGACGGCGTCGTCCTGCGAACGCACGGCGACACCGAGGTGCTGCTGGAGACGCTGCGCCGCGCCGGACTCGCCGGTCTCGACCGGCTCAACGGCCAGTTCGCGTTCGCCTGCTTCGACGAGGCGAGCGGCGAGCTGCTGCTCGCCCGCGACCGCATCGGCATCCTGCCGCTCTACTGGGCCGAGGGCCCGGGGTTCGTCGCGTTCGCGAGCGAGATCAAGGCGCTGCTGCCGGCGCTCGGCACGCCCCGCCTCGACGACGACGCGGTCGAGGACTACCTGACCTACCGGTCGGTGCCGCCGCCGCGCACGCTGTTCGCCGGCGTGCACAAGCTCGCGCCGGGCGCCGCGCTGCGCGTCGCCGCCGACGGCCGGCGCACCTCGGAGACATGGTGGCGCCTGCCGGCCGAGCTCGAGGGCGAGCCGCGCCGCGGCGACGAGGCGGTGCGCGACGTCGACGCGGCGCTGCGGCGCGCGGTCGAACTGCGGCTCGTCGCCGACGTGCCGGTCGGCGCCTACCTGAGCGGGGGCCTCGACAGCAGCCTGACGGTCGCGCTGATGAAGGCGGCGCGCGGCGGCGGCGACGTCGAGACGTTCGCCGCCGGGTTCGCCGACCCGCGCTTCGACGAGCTGCCGTACGCGCGGCGCGTCAGCGAGGTCGTCGGCACGACGCACCACGAGGTGCACGTGACGCCACAGGACTTCCAGGACCTGTGGCAGAAGCTGTCGTGGCACCGCGACGGACCGATCAGCGAGCCGGCCGACGTCGCGATCTTCCGCATCGCCGAGCACGCGCAGAGCCGCGTCAAGGTGCTGCTGTCGGGCGAGGGCAGCGACGAGCTGTTCGGCGGCTACCCGAAGTATGCGTGGGACGGCCGGGTCGCGCGGCTCGCGGCCGTGCCGGGACCGCTGAAGCGGCTCGGCGAGCGCCTGCTGCCCGGCTCGCGGTACCGCGCCCGGCAGGCGCTGCGGGCGGCGACCGGGCGCACGACGGCGGAGCGGCTGCAGACGTGGTTCGCGCCGTTCACGTGGTACGAGCGGCGCGCGCTGCGGCCGGGCTACGGCGCGCTGCGCACACAGGGGCAGTACGAACGCTGCCAGGGCGACCATCTGCGCCGCATGCTCTACGTCGACTGCCACACGTGGCTCGCCGACAACCTGCTCGAACGGGGCGACCGGATGTCGATGGCGGCGAGCATCGAGAACCGACCGCCGTTCCTCGACCACGAGCTCGTCGAGCTGGCGTTCCGCGTCGACTCGTCGATGAAGGTGCGCGGCCGCAGCGGCAAGTGGATCGTCAAGGAGATCGCGCGGCGCCACCTGCCGGCCGACATCGTCGACCGGCCGAAGGTCGGCTTCCGCGTGCCGCTCGACGAGTGGTTCCGCGGCGGCCTCAAGGACCTCGCGCACGACCTGCTGCTCGGCCGCGACTCGTTCGTCAGCAGCTACCTCGAGCGGCGCGTCGTCGACGCGATGTTGCGCGACCACGTGCGCGGCCGGCGCAACGAGGAGCTGCGGCTGTGGACGCTGCTCGGCCTCGAGGTCTTCCACCGCACCTTCCTGCGCGGCGACGCGGCGGCGCCGGCCTCCCGCACGGCGTGAGCGAGGTCGCCGCGACGCCGCCGGGCGCCGCGCGCGTCGTCAGGGCGCGCCGGACCCGTCCGCGCGGGCGAGCCCGCGCACGCGCGCGCACAGCTCCGCGAGTCGCGCGCGGCACTCGACGTGCGCGCCGTCCGGGGCCGGGTCGGCGAAGCGGTGCACCTTGGTGAACCCGAACGTCGCCCGCGTACCGGTCCACGTTCGCAGCGCGTCTTCGGCGATGGCGACCGCCGCGTCGTCGGTGCTGGGCACGTCGGCGCCGACCAGCTCGACGCGCACGAGGCAGCGGTCGGGCAGCGCGCGGCGCGAGAACACCTCGGTGCAGAAGATCGCCTCGACCGCGGGCCCGGCGAGGTCGGGGGCGGCCAGCACGCCGTAGCCGCGCAGCTCGGGCGCGTCCGCTGCGAGGCCGCCGAGGAAGACGAACGCGCCGGCCCGTTCGCCGGCCCGCGTCGCGGCGTCGGCGAGGGCCGGGTCGTAGGCCGC
>CALKYL010000170.1 GCA_938003515.1 uncultured bacterium | reverse complement strand
TCGACGCGGCGCCCGACGCAGACGCGCTGGCGCGCACGGTCGACGCGCTGGTCGTCGCGTGTCCGGTGCCCGGCCACCTCGCCGGCCTCGACGCGGCGCTCGCGGCCGGCGTGCCGTGCCTGTGCGAGAAGCCGCTGGTCACGGCCGCCGACGCCGCAGCCGGCTTCGCCCGGGTCGCGCGCTTCGCCGAGCGCGGGCTGCTCCTGGTCGAGAACTGCCAGTGGCCGTTCGCGCTCGCCGCGGTCGAAGCGCTCCGGCCCGAGCTGCTCGCGCGGCCGCCGCGTTCGCTCGCGATGCGCCTGTCGCCGGCGTGGCCGGGCCCGGCGATGATCGCGGATTCGCTCTCGCACGTGCTCAGCCTCGCGCAGGCGCTGGTGCCGCTCCCGGCCGACACCGCGGCCTCGGACGTGCGCCAGCAGGACCCGTCCCCGGCGGCCGAGCGCAACGAGGTGCGCTTTCGTCTGGTCGGTGCCACGGCCGCGATCGACGTCTAGCTCGAGCTCGCGTGCTGCCCGCGGCAGCCGCGGCCGGCGTGGTTCGCGCTCGACGGCCACCGCTTCGAGCGGCGCATCGAGGACGGCTACGCGATCGCGTTCGTCGACGACGCCGGCCGGACCGCGAACGTGCGGGATCCGCTCGACCGTCTCGTGTATGGTTTCGTCGCCCACCTGAAGGCCCCCAATCGTGAACGAATCCGAGCCCACGCCGACGACGTCGCCCTCCGCCTCCGCCTCTACGCGGACGTCCTCCGCGCCCTCGAAGGGCCGTGACGGCAGCGCCGCGGGCAGCACCGCGGCGAGCACCGCCGGCCGGGTCGACGGCAGGTCCGTCGAGCAGGTGCACGACTTCGCGCGGAAGCTGCAGCAGCCGAGCATGTGGCCGAAGGTCGTCGACTACGTGCGCTGGCAGCGCGCGCTGCAGAAGGCCGAGGCCGAGGGCCGGCCGCTGCCCGACATGCCGGACCTCGCGCCGCTGTCGATCAACCTCGACCTGACGACCGCGTGCAACTACGCGTGCGACCACTGCATCGACTGGGACATCCTCAACAGCAAGGAGAAGCACGAGGAGCAGGCGCTGCGCACGTCGATCGAGCGCATGGCCGAACGCGGCCTGAAGAGCGTGATCCTGATCGGCGGCGGCGAGCCGACGCTGTTCCCTGGCTTCGTCGGCTTCGTCGAGTTCCTCAAGGGCCTCGGCCTCGCGGTGTCGGTCGTGACCAACGGCAGCCGCGGCGACCGCATCCTGCAGGCGGCGCCGTTCTTCACCGAGGGGGACTGGGTGCGCCTGTCGCTCGACAGCGGCAGCAACGAGGTCTTCCAGCGCATGCACAACCCGTCGAAGAAGACGCTGACGCTCGACGAGATCTGCGGCTGGATCCCCAGGATCAAGGCGGCCAACCCGGCGCTGCAGGTCGGGTTCTCGTTCGTCATCACGTGGAAGGGCGGCAGCCGCGGCGACGTCAAGGTCGTCGAGAACATCCACGAGATGGTGATGGCGTCGAAGCGCGCGTCCGACGCGCAGTTCGACTACATCTCGTTCAAGCCGTTCCTCGAGCGCCAGGAGGACGGCGCCGAGGTCATGGACCCGCAGAAGTCCGAGGCCGAACTGCAGGCGGTGATCGCGCGCATCCAGCAGAACCTCGCCGACGCGAAGGCGGTCGTCCGTCCCGGCTTCCGCGTGCTCGCCAGCACCAACCTGCGCGTCCTGATGGCGGGCAACTGGCGCGACTACACGAAGCAGCCGAAGACGTGCCACATGCAGCTGCTGCGGCAGGTCGTGACGCCGCTCGGCACGTTCAACTGCCCGGCGCACCGCGGCGTGCAGAAGGCGCAGCTCGGCCAGAAGGACCTGTGGGCGGTGCCGCCCGCCGGCCAGCACGCGACGACGAAGCTCCTGCAGCAGTTCGACGCGAGCCACGAGTGCAGCGAGGTCACGTGCCTCTACAACAGCACCAACTGGTGGCTCGAGGAGCTCGTGCACGCGAGCGCCGAGCTGCCCGACGAGGCGCCGGCTCCCGAGCAGCGCGACTGGTTCCTGTAGGCGATGCGCCGCGTTCGGCGGTCGCTCGTCGGGGTGGTGCTGCGCGCGGGCGCGCTCTGCTCGGGGTTCCTCTGGGCTGCGTTCCTCGGCGCGGCGTTCCTGTGCTCTGGGTTCCTGTGCTCCGGCGCCGCTGCCCAGGAGACGGTCGCGGCGTGGCCGCAGCTGCGCGAGGGCGCGAGCGCGCGCTACCGGACGACGAGCGTCGTGCGCGCCGAGGCCGAGCCGCCCGCCGGGGCCGACGCGCGCGTGCTGCAGGACCTGCGCGTGCACACCGAGGAGACGCACACGGTGGTGGCCGTCGACGCCGACGGCACAGCGGAGCTGCGCATCGAGCGCTCGCGGGTGCACGGCACGATGGCAGGCGGCGCGCTCCGCAGGCCGGTCGCCTTCGACACCGCGGCCGAAGGTCGCATGCACCCGGTCGCGAAGGGCGTCGTCGACCTGTTCCGCGCGGCGTCCGTCGTGCGCGTCGACCGCACCGGCGCGGTGCTCTCGGTGCGCAAGGTGCGCGACGACGGCGAGCTCGCCGACGCGGACGACCACGAGCGCGACACGCAGCAGTTCGCGTTCGTGTACGCGCCGGCGCTGCCGATCCGGGTCGGCGGCACGTGGCGGCCGGCGCGCGGCGTACACGAGTGCGAAGCGGGGGGCTGCGTCGAGCTCGCGACGCAGAACGAGCTCGCCGCGGCGGATCCGGAGACGCTGACGGTGGCGACGGTCGCGACCGACGGCGAGCCGGGCGCCGAGGACGACGCGGACGCGAAGCACCGCGTCACGCGCACGCTGACGCTGTCTCGCGAGGACGGGCTCGTCGTCGCGATGCGGGCCGGCGGGACGAGTCGGGGCGACGGGATCGCGCGGACCGTCTCGATCGAGATGGTGCGCGCCGAGCCGGCGGCGCCGGGGCGCGCCGGGCGCTGACGGGCGGTGTGGGGTGCAGGCCGGCGCGGCGACGTCGCGACCGTTCGAACACGGACCGCGACGAGGGCGCTGGCGACGGTCGCTGCTTTGTGCGCGGCGCGGTCAGAGACCCAACTGGCCCGCGACGGTGTTGGTGAAGTAGTAGGCGTTCGGCAGGGCGAAGAAGTTCGAGAACGGCGGCACCGGCGCTCCGTCGTGCAGGCCCTGCACATACACCGACGTGCCGCTCAGCGATGGCGTGTTCGGGATGGTCAACGTGTAGGCCTGCAGCGCGCCGCCGCCGGCGAGCGCGAAGCCGAGCAATTCAGCCGAGACCCGCAGCGTGCACGGGCTGCCGAAGGCCGCCATCGGCTGCGCAACCGGCGTCAGCCCCAGCGCGTAGAACCCGTGGGTCGCCGCCGCGGGCAGGCCCTGCACCTCGAGCTGCCACGCCGTGTTGAGCGCCGGCGGGTTCAACGACACGAGGCTGCCCAGGGTCGCGGTCGGGCAGTCGCTGGCGGCGAACGCGGTCACCGTCGCCGGCGTTCCGACCGTGATCGAGCCGGCGGTCGTCATCGGCACGATGGATTGTCCGCCGACGACGACGACCGTTGCGACGGGCGGGTTGCCCAGCGCCGGGCTTGCGAACGCGAGTGGGTAGACCGTGCCCGGCGCCGCCCCGGTCGGCACCGTCACGTCCGCTGTGTGCAGCTCGTAACCAGTACCGTTCGGCAGCGTCTGCAGGCCGAGGAAGCTGATGACGCAGCCGACGGTGTAGCCCTGCCCCGAGAAGATCGTCGCGACGAGGAAATCGGGGCCGGCGCCGCCGTGGAACGCGGCGGTCGTGCTGCCGGCTGCTTCACTGGCGACGACCAGGGGTGCCGTGATGTTGCACGAGAACGACCAGCCCTGGATCGGGCCCAGGCTGCTGTCGAGCAGGACTGGCACGGTGACGGTCTGGCCCGGCAGGGCGGTCAGGTCCGGCAGCGTGAGCCGGGCGTTCGGGTTCTGTGCGAACGCCGGGGCGGTGGCGAGCACGAGGCAGAGCAGCGGGCGGATCGGGAATGGGAGGCAGTGGGTGGCGGTCATGGCGTTCGGGTCGTCAGGACGAGGTATCCTTGTGGTCCCACCTGTTGCCACGGCGACCTCGTCGTGCGGCGCGAAACGCGATTCGACTGGCGTTCCGGTACCTTTCGCCGAATTCGCGCCGCACGCGGCGATCGCGATGGCAATGCAAGCCGGACGTCGTCCTCGGTCGTCGCCCCGCCATGCGCGATCCGCTCCGTCAGCTCTTCCTGCGCTACCGCGAGCGTGGCGACGTCGCCGCGCTGGGCAAGCTCTTCGATCGTGTCGCCGTCGAACTGTTCCGGCTGGCGCTATTCCTCGCGCCGGATGCGAGCGACGCAGAAGACCTCGTGCAGGGCACGTTCCTTACGGCGATCGAGTCGGCGGCCGGCTACGACGCCTCGCGGCCGCTGAAGCCGTGGCTGACCGGGATTCTCGGGAACCTGGCGCGGCGTCGACGGCGCGAGCGCGGACGCGTCGAGCGGTTGGACGTCCCGGACGGGCTCGAGGTGCCGGTCGAAGCGGATTCGGTCGGCGCAGCCGAACGCGCCGAGGTCCGCGCCTGCTTCCTCGCGGCGATG
>CALKYL010000169.1 GCA_938003515.1 uncultured bacterium | reverse complement strand
CGGCCGTTGGTCGCTGGGATCGCCCCCCGGCCGCGCCAGCGCAGCGCGACGTCGACCGGGCCGAGCCGGAAGTCGCCGCGTCGCACCTCGGCTCGGCGCAGCGCAGCGACCAGGTCCCCGGGCCGGTCGGCGGTCGCGATCGTGAACATCAGCCGCCACTCCTTGCGCGGCGCCTCGACCGCCTCGAGCCGCTCGATCTGGCGCTCGGTCTGGCGGACCTTGGACGCCTGCTGCTCGGAGGCCTCGACGCGGAACGCGCGGCCGATCTTGTCGCGGTCCTTCGCCTTGCGCCGCGCGTTCTTGACGCCCTTCGCCATCCACGCGCGCTGCCGGCGCGCGCGCGCCTCGAGCTCGGCGCGGCGGTCGGCGTAGGCCTCGAAGGCCTCGTGCGCGTGCCGACGCGCGATCGAACGTTCCTCGAGGAACGCCGCGTAGCCGCCGCCGTAGCTCGCGACGCGCTGCAGGCTGCGGTCGATCTCGACGACCCGCGTGACGGTGCGGGTCAGGAACTCGCGGTCGTGGCTGACGATCACGGCCGGCGCGTTCAGCCCCTGCACGAACTCCTCGAGCAGCTCGAGTCCGTCGGTGTCGAGGTCGTTGGTCGGCTCGTCGAGCAGATACGCGTCGTAGCGCGACAGCAAGAGCGCCGCGAGGCCCGCGCGCGCCGCCTGACCGCCCGACAACGCCGTCGTCTCGAGGTCGAGGTCGACGTCGAGCCCGAGCTCGGCGGTGACGGCCTGGGTGCGCTCGTCGAGGTCGGCGCCGCCGAGCGCGAGCCAGCGCTCGAGCGCGTCGGCGTAGCGCTCCTCGGCTCCCGGCAGCCCGTCGGCGAGCTCGTGCGTCGCGCGCTGCAGCGCGTCGTCGGCCGCGGCCACGCCCGTGCGGCGCGCGAGCAGCTGGCGCACGGTCTCGCCGGGCACGCGCTCGGGCTCCTGCGCGAGGTAGCCGAGCGCCGCGTGCTTCGGGGTCACGACGACGGTGCCGGCGTCCGGCGCGCGCAGGCCGGCGAGCATGCGCAGGAGCGTCGACTTGCCGGCGCCGTTCGGCCCGACGAGGCCGACGACGTCGCCGGGCGCGACGACGAGGTCGAGCCCGGTGAACAGCTCGCGGTCGCCGTAGGCGGCGCTGACGCCGCGCGCGTGCAGGGTGGCCGACATGAGGGCCGAGCACGATAGCACGCGCGGCGACGCGCGCGTCACGAGGCGGGGTCGCCGCGCCGCAGCCCGTGGTCGGCGGGCACTTCGACGAACACCAGGCGCACGCCGTCGGGATCGCGAGCCTCCATCTCGAGCAGCCCCCACGGCATGCGCTGCGGTTCGCTGGCGTGCACGCCGCGCCGCGCGAGGTCGTCGCGCGTCCGCGCGAGGTCGCGCACCTGCAGCCACAGGCCCGTGCCGGTCGCGGTGCCGGTGGCGGCTTCGGGCGCGGCCGAACCCGAGACCTCGAGGTATCCGCCGCCGAGGAAGAACACGACCCCGCCGCGCCACTCGCGGTAGACCGGCAGGCCGAGCCGGTCGCGATAGAAGCGTATCGACGCGTCGAAGTCCGAAGCTCGCAGCAGGAACCGGCTCGACAGGACGTCCATGGCGCCGAGGGTAGCGGCCGCGGCCGGCCCGCGGGTCAGACCGCGTGCTCGGCGCAGACTTCGCGGTCCGGCGAGCCCGTCGCGCCGCGCGCGCGCACCGCATCGGCGAACGTGCGGGTCACCGCGTGGCCCGGTTGGAGCTCCGGGTGGAAGCACGCCGCGAGCACGCTCCCCGCGCGCACGAGCACCGGGTCGCCGTCGCGGCGCGCGAGCACCTCGCAGCCGGGGCCGACCGCGGTGATGCGCGGCGCGCGGATGAACGTGCCGGTCGTGCCCGGCGGCAGCACCGCCGACTCGAGCACGTGCGTGCCCGAGTGCACCTGGCGGCCGTAGCCGTTGCGCACGACGGTGACCGGCAGGAGCCCGTAGCTCTTCTGGCACGGGTTCTCGACCCGCTCGGCGCACAGGATCAGCCCCGCGCAGGTCGCGAGCACCGGCACGCCGCTCCGGAGCGCGCGGCCGAGCGGCGCCCACAGTCCCTCGACGTCGAGCAGCTTGAGCATCGTCGTGCTCTCGCCGCCGGGCAGCACCAGACCGTCGATCCCGTGGAGGTCGGCCGCCCTGCGCACCTGGCGCGTGCGCAGGCCGGAATGCCGCAGCGCGCGCTCGTGGTCGGCGAAGTCGCCCTGCAGCGCGAGCACGCCGACGAGCGGCGAATCCATGTGCGGATCAGATGCCACGGCGCGCGAGCCGCTGCTCCTCCGGCAGCTCCGAGATGTCGATGCCGACCATCGGTTCGCCGAGGCCCTTCGAGACCTCGACGAGCACCTTCGGGTCGCGGAAGTGGGTGACCGCGCGCACGATCGCCTTGGCGCGCTTCGCCGGATCGCCGGACTTGAAGATGCCCGAGCCGACGAACACCGCCTCGGCGCCGAGCTGCATCATCAGCGCCGCGTCGGCGGGCGTCGCGACGCCGCCGGCCGAGAAGTTCGGCACGGGCAGCTTCTGGTTCTCGGCAACCCATTGCACGAGCTCGACCGGCACGCGCAGCTCGGCCGCCTTCTTCTCGAGGTGGCGTTCGTCCATGCCGCGCAGCTCCCTGATCTGCGTCATCAGCGCGCGCATGTGGCGGACGGCCTCGACCACGTTGCCGGTGCCGGCCTCGCCCTTGGTGCGGATCAGCGCGGCGCCCTCGTGGATGCGGCGCAGGGCCTCGCCGAGGTCGCGACAGCCGCAGACGAACGGCGTCTTGAACACGCGCTTGTCGACGTGGAACTGCTCGTCCGCCGGCGTCAGCACCTCGCTCTCGTCGATGCAGTCGACCTCCATCGCCTCGAGCATCTGCGCCTCGACGAAGTGGCCGATGCGCACCTTCGCCATCACCGGGATCGACACGGCCTTCTGGATGCCGGCGATCATCTCCGGGTCGCTCGAACGCGCGACGCCGCCGTGCTTGCGGATGTCGGCCGGCACGCGCTCGAGCGCCATCACCGCGCACGCGCCCGCCTCCTCGGCGATGCGCGCCTGCTCGGGGTCGATCACGTCCATGACGACGCCGCCCTTCAGCTGCTCGCAGAAACCGATCTTGCTGACGACCTCCTCGGCCGTGAAACCGGGGACCTGAGGGAACGGGTGCTTGGTGCTCATGACGGATGCTGGGGTGAGCAGGGGGATCACAGGAACGGCTGCGCCGGCAGCGCCGCCGACAGCAGCTCACGCGCGCACTCGCCGAGCACGCGCACGCCGGCGTGGATCTCGTCGACGTCGGCGCGGGTCAGCGACAGCCGCACGCCGCGCGACGGCGCGCCGTCGAGGTCGAAGTTGCCGCCCGGCACGACGCGCACGCCGCGCTCGACGGCCAGTTCGGCGAGCTGTTCGCCGTGGCCGGCCGCCGGCAGCTCGAGCCAGGCGACGAAGCCGCCGTCGGGCGCGGTCACGCGGCAACCCTCCGGCAGGTGTTCGGCGCACGCGCGCTGCAGCGCGTCGTGGCGCCGGCGCAGCTCGTCGCGCAGCCCGCCGAGGTAGTGGTCGAAGTGCCCCTGACGCACGAACTCGACCAGCGCCGCCTGCAGGAGCGGGCTGGTCTCGAGGTCCATGAAGCGCTTGACGGCAGCCATCGGCTGCAGCAGCTCGCGGCTCGCGGCGACCCAGCCGATGCGCAGCGCCGGGAACAGCTCCTTCGAGACCGTCGACACCGTGACCGTCAGGCCGCGCGGGTCGAGCGAGCGCAGCGTCGGCAGCGCTTCGCCGCGGAACCGCAGCGAGTGCTGATACTCGTCCTCGACGACGGCCACGTCGGTGTCGGCGAGCGCCTCGACGAGCTCCTGCCGCTGCGCGCGATCGAGCGTGCGGCCGGTCGGGTTGTGGAACGTCGGCATCAGGTAGCACAGCCGCACCGACGGCCGCTGCACCACGCGCGCCAGCTGGCCGCGGTCGAGGCCGTCCGGGCCGAACGGCACCTGCACGACCTGCAGGCCGTGCGCGCGCAGCAGACCGTGCATGTGGTGGTAGGACGGCGTCGTCACGACGACGGTGTCGCCGGGCGTGCACAGCGTGCGCAGCACCAGGTCGAGCGCCTGCTGGGCGCCCGCGGTCACGAGCAGGTCCTCCGTGCCGAGGCCGGGATCGCTCGGCCGCGCGCGCTCGGCGAGCAGCTCGCGGAGCTCGTCGAGCCCGTAGGTCGAGTGGCCGTAGCCGAGCAGCTCGCCGCCGCGCGCGGCGAGCACGGCGTCCATCGACCGCCGCCACGCGTCGACGGGGAAGCGTTCGTCGTCGGGCGCGAGCTCGGCGAAGTTCGCGACCAGCGGCTGCCCGTCGGGGAGCGAAGGCGCCCCGGCCTGCACCTGCGTGCGCCGCAGCGCCGCCTCGGCGTACGGACTCAGGTGGCGCGCGCTCGCGCCGGCGATCGGCTCGCGGGCGGTCGGCGACGCGAGCACGACCGTGCCGCGGCCCACCGTGCCCTCGACGAGCCCGCGATCGGCGAGCGGTCGGTAGGCGTCCTGCACCGTGGCCCGCGTGACCTGGCACGTCGTCGCGACCCAGCGGATCGGCGGCAGGCGGTCGCCAGGCAGCACGCGGCCGTCCTCGATCGCGCGCAGGTAGTAGCGCTCGATCTGCGTCGCGAGCGGCGTCGCGGCGGTCGGGTCGAGTTCGGGCAACAGGCTGCGCACGGTGGCATCTCTACGCGGACAATCCGGGACGGTCAATTGTGACAAATTGACTCCCGTGCGGACCCGGGCGCCTCCGGCGCGGCTTGAGCCCGGCTGGCGAGAACGTCTCACGCGGAAGTGCCGTCGTGATCGCGGCTTGGGGGCTTCGCTGTCGCGGGGGCCGACACCGGCTGGGCGCGCTGTCCGATAGCTCGACGCGGAGGGAGAGACGTGCACAGAGATTCCACACGTGGCGCGCGCCGGGGGACTGCGCTCGCGGGCTTCGCGCTCCTGCTCGCAGCGTGCAGCGGGCCCGACTCGGACCCGCGTGAGCTCGCGCGGCGGGTGCCGCCGCCGGTCGTCGAGCCGGCCCCGCCGATCGCGCCGGCGACCGGGCACCTCGTGGTCGCGCAGGTGCGGATGCCGGTGCCGGCGCC
>CALKYL010000168.1 GCA_938003515.1 uncultured bacterium | reverse complement strand
CGCGAAGGGCCAGATCGCGGCGCAGCTCGGGGCGATCCGCGACCTGCTCGGGCGCGGCCAGGACGGGCTCGCCTGGCTCGGGGTCGTCGGCGAGGAGACCGACAGCGTCGGCGCCGCCGCGGCAGCCGCCCTCGCGCCCCGGCTGACCGACTGCGTCGCCGCCGTCGACGGCGAGCCGACCCGGAACAAGCTCGCGACCGGCCAGCGCGGCGCGATCCAGCTCCGGCTGACGACGACCGGCCGCGCCGCGCACTCGGGCATGCCCGAGCTCGGCCGATCGGCGCTCTGGCCGCTGCTCGACTGGCTGCAGGAGATCCGCGCGCTCGACACCGCGCGCGATCCGGAGCTCGGGCAGGAGATCTGGAACCTGGGCACGCTGCACGGAGGCGCGGCGCCGAACGTGATCCCGCCGCGCGCCGAGGCGATGCTGTTCCTGCGCTCGGTGCCGGGCTCCCGCTTCGTCGACGACGTGCGGCGGATCGCGCCGGAGGTCGGCAGCGTCGAACAGCTCGGCGCCACGCCGCCCGAGACGTTCACGCTCGTGCCGGGCTTCGAGCACGCGATCGTGCCGTTCGGCAGCGACGCGCCGCGGCTGCGCCGCATCGTCGGCGGCCAGCGGGTCGTGTTGTGCGGCCCGGGCAGCATCGAAGTCGCGCACACGGTCGACGAGCACGTCACCGGCGAGGACCTCGCGCGCGGCACCGCGCTGCTCGTCGACCTCGGCGTCGCGCTGTTGCAGGAGGCCGGGCGATGATCGTCATGAAGTTCGGCGGGTCGTCGGTGGGCGACGCCGGCCGCATCGAACGCGTCGCGACGCTGGTCGCCACGACGCCGGAGCCGCCGTGCGTCGTGCTGTCCGCGATGGCAGACACGACCGACGAGCTGTTCGCGATCGCGCAGCTCGCCGAGCAGGGACGTCTGCCGACCGCGATCGCGGCGCTGGACGACACGTTCGGCCGCGCGGCCGACGTCGCCGGCGAGCTGCTCGACCGGCCCGAAGACGCGCTCGCGGGCCTGCAGCGCCTGCGGGCCGACGTCGAGACCCTCGTGCGAGGCGTCGCGCTGCTGCGCGAACGCACCGCGCGCACGACCGACGCGATCGTCGCCCACGGCGAGCGCATGTCGACGGCGCTGCTGACGGCCCGGCTCGTCGAGCGCGGCGTCGACGCCGTCGAGGTCGACGCACGCCGCGTGATGCGCACCGACGCGCGCTTCGGTCGCGCCGCCCCCGACCGCGCCCGGATCCGCGAGCTGGCGGCCGAGCACATCGCGCCGCGGCTCGCCGCGGGCGAGGTCGCCGTCACGCAGGGCTACGTCGGCGCGACCGCGGACGGCGCGACCACCACGCTCGGTCGCGGCGGCAGCGACTGGTCGGCCGCGCTGCTCGGCGCGGCGCTCGGAGCGAGCGAGGTGCAGATCTGGACCGACGTCGAGGGCGTGCTCACCAGCGACCCGCGCATCGTCGTCGACGCGCGGCCGATCGCGACGCTCAGCGCCGACGAGGCGGCGGAGCTCGCCGCCTTCGGCGCGAAGGTGCTGCACCCGTCGACGATCCAGCCGGCGGTCGACGCCGGCATCCCGGTCACCGTGCGCCACACGCTTCGGCCGTCGGGGTCGTTCACGCGCATCGAGCCGAAGCGTTCGCCCTCGGCGCGGCTCGGCGTCGCGGCGCTCGCGACGCGGGGTCCGGTCACGGTGCTGACGATGACCAGCCGCCGCATGCTGGCGGCGAGCGGCTACCTCGCCAAGCTGTTCGGCGTCTTCGGCGAGCTCGGCGTGCCCGTCGACCTGGTCGCCACCGCGGAGGTGTCCGTCGCGTGCACCGTCGAAGCCGACGCGCCGATCGACCGCCTCGTCGCCGAGCTCGACGGGCTCGCGCACGTCGAGGTGCTGGCCGATTGCGGCATCGTCGCCGCGATCGGCGACGGCCTGCAGCGCACGCCCCGCGTGCTCGAGCGCGCGTGCCGCGCGCTGCACCCGATCGAGCCGGCGCTGGTCAGCTTCGGCGGCATCGCGCGCAACCTCTCGTTCGTCGTGCGGCGCGCCGAGCAGGAGCCGGCCCTGCGCCGGCTGCACGCGGAGTTCTTCGGCGCCGCGGCGACGACCGGTCCCGACCAGAGGAGCGAGCCATGAACGAATCCCTGCAGGTCGGCCTGTTCGGCCGCGGCCGCCTCGCGCACGCGATCGCGGCGCGCCTCGGCCACCGCCTCGCGTGGCAGGTGACGCGCGAGGCGCCTCCGGACCGCTCCGTCGACGCCGCGATCGAGGCCTCGGCGGGCGAGGCGGTGCCGGGGCGACTGGCCTGGGCGCTCGAGCGACGCGTGCCGCTCGTGGTCGGCAGCACCGGCTGGGAGCTCCCCGACCTGCGCGAACGCGTCGGCGACCGGATCGGCGTCGTCGTCGCGCCCAACTTCTCGCTCGGCGTCGCCCTGCTGCGCCGCTTCACGCTCGTGCTCTCGCGCTTCGCGATGCACGACGACGCGCTCGACCCGTACGTGATCGAGCACCACCAGGCCAAGAAGCACGACGCGCCTTCCGGCACCGCGAAGCTCCTGGCAGCGACCGTGCTCGAGGGCTGCCGCAGGAAGCGCTCGTGGCGCGTCGGCGGGCCGCTCGCCGACGGTGAGCTGAGCGTCGGCGTCGTGCGCGCCGGCTCGACCTACAGCGAACACCGCGTCGGCGTCGACTCGCCCGCGGAGGTCGTCGAGCTGCGCCACACGGCGCGCAGCGCGGCCGCCTTCGCCGACGGCGCCCTGACCGCCGCCGAGTGGATCTCGGGACGCACCGGCGTCTTCACGATGGACGACGTCGCGGCGAGCGTGCTCGACCCGCTGTTCGACGGTCTGGCCGGAGGTGCTCCGTGAACGACCCCGGCACCGGCTGGCTCGGCCGTGGCTTCGGCGTCGCGCTCGCGACGCCGTTCCCGCCGGCCGGCGCCGTCGACGAGCGCGCGCTCGCGAGCCTGGTCCGACACGTCGTGGCGGGCGGCGCCGACTTCCTCGTCGCGCTCGGCTCGACCGGCGAGGCGTCGACGCTCGGCGACGACGAGCGCGAGCGCGTCGTCGCCGTCGTCGAGAAGCACAAGGGCGCCGCCGCGCTCGTCGTCGGGACCGGCTCGCCGTCGACCCGCCAGGCGGCCGCGTGGACCCGCCGCGCCGCCGACCGCGGCGCCGACGCCGCGCTCGTGACCGCGCCGTCCTACGTCAAGCCGACCCAGTCGGGCGTCGTCGCGCACTTCGTCGCCGTCGCCGACGCGGCGCCGGCGCTGCCGCTGATCGCCTACAACGTGCCGTCGCGCACCGGCGTCAACGTGCTGCCGGCGACCGCGCGGCGCCTGCTCGAGCTGCCGTCGGTCGTCGCGCTGAAGGAGTCGTCGGGCGACCTGGTGCAGATCGCGCGCATCGCCGCCGAGCTGCCGGCGCATCGCGCCCTGCTCGCCGGCGACGACGCGCTCCTGCTGCCGACGATGGCCGTCGGCGGCACCGGCGTCGTGTCGGTCGCCGGCAACGTCGCCCCGGCCGCGATGCGCGCGCTGCTCGACGCCGTCCTGGACGGCGACCTGCCGCGCGCCCGCGCGCGGCACGTGGCGCTGATGCCCCTGTTCGACGCCCTCTGTCTCGAGCCGAACCCGATCCCCGTCAAGGCCGCGCTCGCGATCGCCGGGTTCGGCGACCCGACCCCGCGCCTGCCGCTGCTGCCGGCGGCCGAAGCGACCCGCGCCGCGATCCAGCGCGCGCTGCACGACCTGCGCGGAGCCGAGAGCCATGCGTGACGAACAGCTCGCCGCCTTCTTCGGACGCGACGACGCCGCGATCGCGGCCGACCCCGCGATTGCCGACGCCCACGAGGCCCTGCTGCAGGCGCTGGAACGGGGCAGCGTGCGCGCGGCGGTGCGGGGTGACGACGGCACCTGGCGGGTGGTGCCGTGGGTCAAGCGCGCGATCCTCGCCGGCTTCCGGCACGCGCCGGTCGTGCCCTATCCGAACGGCGACCACCCGCCCTTCTTCGACAAGGCGTCCTATCCGCTACGCCGGCTCGACCTCGCCGACCGGGTGCGCGTCGTGCCCGGCGGCACGTCGATCCGACGGGGCGCGTTCGTGGCGCCGGGCGTCGTCGTGATGCCGCCGGCCTACGTCAACGTCGGCGCCTGGGTCGACGAAGGCACGATGGTCGACAGCCACGCGCTGGTCGGCTCGTGCGCGCAGGTCGGCGAGGGCGTGCACCTGTCGGCCGGCGCGCAGATCGGCGGCGTGCTCGAGCCGGTCAACAAGAGCCCGGTCGTGATCGAGGACCACGTCTTCGTCGGGGCGCTGTGCGGCGTGTTCGAGGGCTTCGTCGTGCGCGAGCGCGCGGTGCTGGCCGCCGGCGTCGTGCTGACCTCGGCGACGACCGTCTACGACCTCGTGCACGGCGTCGAGCGCCGCGGTGAAGTGCCGGCCGGCGCGGTCGTCGTGCCCGGCTCGCGCCCGGCGAGCGGCGAGTTCGCCCGGCAGCGCGGCCTCACGGTCGCAGCGCCCATGATCGTCAAGTATCGCGACGCGCGCACGGACGCGGCGACCGCCCTCGAGGCCGCGCTGCGCTGACGCGCGGCCTCAGCGGACCGGCGACGCGTGATCGAGCGCGCGGGCCGGGTCGAACCAGTAGCCGCCCGGCCGCCAGTCGACGCGCAGCCCGGGCACCGCGGCGCGGAGGTCGTCGAGCGCGTCCTCGGACGCGCCGTCGTTGCGGAGCGTCAGGTGACGGAGCGACCGCAGCGCGCCGAGCCGCGCCACGTCGTCGTCGTCGAGGCCGCCGACGAGCACCAGCTCGCGCAGCGTCGGGAGGTCGGCGAGGGCAGTCAGCGGCGTGTTGCGGCCGACGTCGGCGAGCACGAGCCTCTCGAGCTTGGTGCGCGCGAGCGGCGCCAGCCACCGCTCCGGCGGCGTCGCCGCCTCGATGCGCACGCCGAACTCGCGCAGCATCGGCAGCGACGCCAGCACGTCGAGCGACAGCGCCCGCTCGTCGAAGAGCGGCACGTCGGCGAGGTGCAGCCGCTCGAGTCGGCGCAGCGCGGGCAGCCGTGACGCAAGGCGCGCGTCGAGGCCCTCGCACGAGCGCAGCGACAGCGCGCGCAGCCAGGTCAGTCCGGCGACCGCGTCGAGGTCGGCGTCGGCGAGCACGCAGTCCCGCAGCTCGAGTTCGCGCAGGCCGCCGAGGCGGGCGAGCGCGTCGCGGTGCGCGGGTGCGAGCGGACCGCGCACGGTGAGACGGGCGACGGTCTGGCCGACCGGCAGCTCCGTCAGCGGGACCAACAGGTCGGACGGCACGTCGAGTCGCGTGGTCTCGAGCGGCAACGCGCCGAGCTCCGCGGCGGTGTCGACGCGGCCGCCCGCGCGCGCGTGGCGCTCGGCGAGTTCCGCCGCCGCGGCGTCGAACAACGCGCGCAGCCGATCGTCCGGCTCGATCGCGACGCCGTCGGCGATCCACAGGCGCGCGGCCGTCTCGCTCCAGCTGACGAAGCAGCGCTGGCGCGTGTCGTCGTCGAGCACGAGGTCGAGCCAGAACGGCCGTTCGACGCCGCCGCCGTCGGCGCGCCGCTCGCACGACGCGCGCAGCGCGCTGCGCCACGCGACGGACGCGTCCCCGGTCACCCGGTGCACCTCGGGCCACGGCGCGAGGTCCAGCTGCGAGCCGACGCCGTCTTCGTCGACGATACGGTAGGCGCCGATCGCGACGACGCGCGTGACGCACAGCTCACGCGCGCGCTCCAGGTGGCGCAGGAACGTCGCGACGTCGGCCGCCTCGACGAAGCGCGGCGGGGCCGCGTCGCGGACCGGGTCCTGCGCCTCGCCGGCGCCGGCCCCGCGGTCGAGCGACAGCCGCGTGGCGACCACGACCACGAGGCCGAGCAGCAGCGCCGCGGCCGCGAGCAGCACCCTCCCGCGCGGCGAGGGAGCCCGCCCCGGCGCGCCGTCGGCGGACGCCGCCCCGGCGCCGGCAGCGTCGCCGACCTCGTCGCCCAACACGTGGCCGCGCCCGCCGTGCCGCTCGACGAGCAGCACCTCGAGCAGCCGCGCCTCCGCCTCCCGCCGCGTTCGTTCGTTCGTATCGGTCATGTCAGTCGCCCTCTCGCCTGCCGCCGACGCACGCGGCGAGCGTCGCACGCAGCCGCGCGAGCAGGCTCTTGACGCCCTCGAACCCGAGGCCGAGCCGCGCCGCGATCGCGTCGAGCGGCTGGTCCTCGCCGTAGCGCAGCCGCAGCGCCTCGCGCGAGCGCGGCGGCAGACGCTCGAGGCACGTGCGCAGCCGTTCCGCCGCGCCGTCGCCGTGGTCGGCCACGTGCTCCTGCCACATCGTGTCGAGCCGGTCGACGTCGGCCAGCTCCCGGCGGCGGCCGCGGTCACGCAGCAGCTTGCGCAGCTGGTTGGCCGCGGTGGCCAGCAGGAACGGCAGCGGCGCCGAGCCGTCGGGCCACCGACGCAGCCCGGCGAGCGCGGCCTCCTGGACCAGGTCGTCGACGGCGGAAGCAGGGCAGCCGAGGAACCGCAGGTAGCGGGCCACCCGCAAGAGGTGCCGGTCGGCCGGGGCCGCCGCGGTCCGAAGGTCGTCGTGCACGGCTTGCACGTCGGGGAACTACCCGGACGGATCCCGACAGGGGCAGGAAAACCGCGTTTCCGTCGCCGCGCGGCCCGCGCCGCTCAGCGCACGTACTTGTATTCGCCGCCGGTCAGCGCGGCGAGCTCCTTGAGCAGGTAGGAATCGAGCCCGATCGAGATGCAGTGGATCACGACCTGCCGCGTGCGGTTGATGCGCGCGACCGCGTCGAGGATGTCGTCCGGGTCGGTCAGCTCCCCCGCCGTCGGCTGGCCGTCGGTCAGCAGGTAGACCGTGTCGACGTCCGGGTCCTCGAACGCGCGCATCAGCGCGCCGTAGGTGTTGGTGCCGCCGGCGAACGGGATCTTCTGGGCGTAGTCGAGGAAGTCCTTCTTCGCGTCGTTGTCGAGACGGCGCAGCTCGTCCCACAGCGAACCGACGCCGGTCTCGAACGGGATCAGGTTGCAGCGGTGGGTCCTGCCCAGCGCCTCGACGACCGAGCGCAGCTGCTCCTTGGCCGCGTCGAGCCGCGTGCGCTTCTTGTCCGTGCCGACCCGAGCGCGCATCGAGCCGCTGTGGTCGACGAGGAACGCGATGCGGTCGCTGACCAGCGGGATGCCGTAGTAGCTGATGGTCTGACCGCCGGTCGACGTGCCGCCGACGCTGACCGAGTCGGGGTGCGGCAGCGTGAAGCCGTCCTTGTGCTCGCGCCACCAGCGGTCCCAGTCCTTGCGCGTCCAGCAACGCGTGCCCGTGTGCACGAACAGGGCCCGGTCGAGCTCGTGCGCGAGACGGCCCTCCTCCTTGCCGTAGCGCTCGATCAGCTCCGGGATCGACGTCACGTCGCGGCACCGGGTCAGGTAGCGGATCGCGAGCGAGCGCAGCTCCCAGGCGCGGTTGCGCAGGTAGCGCTGCGCGACCGGCACCGCGGCCGGCGAGCCCGACTCGAGCAGCAGCGACAGCCCGAGCATGCGGCTCTCGAAGTCGGCGGAACCGGCGAGTTCGGCGAGGTCGTGCGCCCACGTCGGGTCCTTCGCGAGCAGTTCGTGCAGCCCCGCGGCCGTCTCGAGCACGCGCTTGCGGTTGCGCCGCAGCTGGGCGCGCACGCGCTCCACCAGCGGCTGCAGGGCCTCGGCCGACGCCTCGGTCAACAGCAGCTTCGCCGCGGTCCGCGCCGCGGGCGGCTCGGCGTCGAGGCCGTTGTCGATCAGCCAGGCGACCAGCGCCGGGTCGTCGGCGGCGGCCTTCGCCGAAGCCTCGAGCGCGCGCCGCACCTGCGGCCCGCCCACCGCGCCAAAGCGCAGGATCGCCGGGTAGAAGTCCGGGTCGCGCACCAGCACGAGGCCGCGCACCAGCTCGGCGGCGGTCGGCGCGTCCGGCGTCTCGAAGACGCGCTCGAGCACGTCGATCGTCAGCCGCCGCGCGTCCGGGTGACGCTGCTCGGCGAGCGTGCGCCACGCCGTCGCCGAGTCCAGGAGGTTGCCCTCGCGCACGCAGCGAACGCGCGCGGCGTCGAACTCGGGTTCGCCCCGGATGCGCTGGGTGTGCTGCAGCAGGAACAGCCGGCCGTCGTTGTCCGCGTCGCGCAGCAGCTCGGCGAGGCCCTGCTCGGCGCGCGCCGAGCCGCTGACCGAGAGCGCGAGCACGACGTTGCGGCGCGCCGCCGCGTCCCGCTCGCGGGCCGCGAGCCCGAGCAGCCGCTCGGTCGCGGCGTCGCCGAACCCCAGGACGACCTTGGTCGCGGCCGTTCGCACCGAATAGTGCGCGTCGCGGCGACGCACGACGCGCACCAGCTCGTCCTCGAGGTCCGGCCGCGGCACCTTGCCGAGCGCCTCGACCACCCACGCGCCGGCGGGCTTCCCGGCCAGCTCGCCGAGCTCCTTCTTCAGGTAGGCGGTGACCCGCGGGTGGTCCAGCTCGCCGAGCCAGCCGAGCATGCGCCGGCGCTGGGCGTCCTTGTCGTCGTCGCCGCGGACCTCCTCGTAGGCGGCGATCGCGTCGTCGATGCGCTGCTGCAGCGCCGCGGCGGCGTCCGGGGCGGCGACGGCCGCGGCGGGCTCCTGCGCGCCGAGCGCGAGCGGCAGCAGGGCCGCGGCGAGCCACGGCCACGGGCGAAGGGGGGGACGGCGCATCGAGGTCGGC
>CALKYL010000167.1 GCA_938003515.1 uncultured bacterium | reverse complement strand
CCGCTCGGCGCGGCGGCCGGCGATGGCGATTCCGACGGCGACGCCGACCGCGTGCGCGTCGCCTACGGCGCCGGCGGGCAGAAGGCGTATTGGGTGCGCCTCGACGGGCGCACGCACCGGCTCGAAGCGCCGACCGGCCGCCGCGGCGGCGCGGGCGGCGCGGCGGCCGACGGCACGGTGCGAGCGCCGATGACCGGCACCGTGCTCGACGTGCGCGTGAGGCCCGGCGACGAGGTCGAGGCCGACCAGACGCTCGTCGTCGTCTCGGCGATGAAGATGGAGCACAAGCTGACCGCTGGCGTCGCCGGCGTCGTGCAGTCGGTCAAGGTGAAGAAGGACGCGACGGTCGACCAGGGCGACGAGCTCGTCGTCGTCGAGCCCAAGGCCGACGCGTGAGCGACCCGCGCTACCCGATCGGTCGGCTCGAGCCCGCGAGCGCGCTGACGCCCGACGAGCGCGCGACGGCGATCGGCCGCATCGCGGCGCTGCCGGCGCGCCTCTTCGACGCGGTGCGGGGCCTCGACGGGCGCCGCCTGGACACGCCGTATCGGGCCGGCGGGTGGACGGTGCGCCAGGTCGTGCACCACCTCGCCGACAGCCACGCCAACGCCTACGTGCGCATGAAGCTGACCGCGAGCGAGCACGAGCCGGTCCTGCAGGCCTACGACGAGAATCGCTGGGCGGAGGCCGCCGACGCGAAGGCGCCGATCGGGGACTCGCTGCTGCTGGTGCAGGCCGTGCACGCGCGGCTCGCGACGTTCCTCGGGTCGTTGCCTGCGGCGGCGTTCGCCCGCCGCGCGCGGCACAGCGAGGACGGTCCGAAGACGCTCGACGAGCTGGTCCGGACCTACGCCTGGCACGGCGCGCACCACGTCGCGCACATCACCTCGCTGCGCGCGTCCCGCGGCTGGTGAGCTGCCGGTCCGCCTGGCGGATCGTTGCTCCCCGACGGAATCCCGGCCGTGGGGCGCCGGCTTTCGGCGTCCTCGGTGTGGTTCGTCGCGCGATGCCGCTGTCGGGAACGGCCGCACCAGCGGCCGCGAACCCCGACTCCTGCCGCCAGACGACGATGAACCCCCTCCGCTCCCTCTGCCTCGCCGGCGCCGCGCTGGCCGCCGCTTCGCCCGTCACCAGCCAGGACCTGCTCGGCGTGAGCTGGTCGGGCTCGGTCGTGCGCATCGACTCGCACACCGGCGCCGTCTCGTCCGTCGGGGTCGGGCTCTCGGGACTCAACTGCCTCGCGCGAGGCTCCAACGGCGCGTTCTACAGCGTGCGTCGGGTGTCCTCCTCGTTCCACATGCTGGTGACGATCGACCCCGCCACGGGCGCGACCACACCGATCGGGGGGTGCGCCGACGTGCGCGGTCTGGCCGAGGGGCCGGGCAACACGCTCTACGGCGTGCGCTACACCCCGTTTGGCAACACGCTGATCGCGATCGACGCGGCGAGCGGCGGCTACGCGACGATCGGCAGCACCGGCTTCGTCGGGATCCAGGGGCTCGCGGTGCACCAGAACACGCTCTACGCGTGGGACGTCCTCGAGGGCCTGCTCGTCGTCGACCCCCTGACCGGCGCCGCGACGGATCCGTTCCCGGGCGTCCCGGTGCCGACCTACCTGCAGTCGTTGTGCTCGCACCCGGACGGCCGGCTGCTCGTCGGCGGCGGCGACAGCAACGGCGTCGACCCGCTCTACGTCGTCGACCTCGCGACCGGCGCGCCGACGCTGATCGGCCAGATGAACGGCGCCGTGGACCTGCGCGGCATCGAGCCGCTCGGCGCGTTCGTCTCGCCGTTCGGCCAGGGCTGCAACGGCGTCTTCGGACCGGTGTCGCTGTCGGTCACGGGCTCGCCGCAGCCAGGCGGCTTCTTGTCGACGACGTCGACCAACCACGCGGCCAACGCCTTCGGGCTGATCGTGTTCGGCGCCGACTCGCTCGTCTTCAACGGCACGCCGCTGCCCGTGCTGCTCGACCCGCTCTTCGGCACCAGCGGCTGCCGTCTCTACACGGCCATCGACGGCGCGCTCCCGATGATCGCGGGCGCCGCGGGTCCGGCGTCGCTGCAGTTCGGCTTCGCGGTGCCGCCGACCGCCGGCGGCGAGCTGGTGCACCTGCAGCACGTCTGCCTCGAGAACGTGCCCGGCGGCATGTCCTGGTCCAACGCGGTCGCGGTGCGCATCGAGTGACCGCCGAGCCGGGCGCCGGCCGTTCAGCCGAAGCGCACGGCGAGGCGGCTCAGCGAACCGTACTCGAACCCTTCGATCGGGAACGTGACGCCGTCGGGCGGGGTCCCGGACGGGCTCGCGGCGCCGAGCGCCACGAACAGCGGCAGGAGGTGCTCGTCGGTCGGATGGGCGCGGCGGAGCGCCCGCGCCCGTTAGCGCGCGGCGAGCAGCACATCGACGGAGCCGCGACGAAGTCCCGGAGCCAGCCCTCGAAGTCCGTCGCCCACGCGGGCGGCGCGGCGCGGTCGGACCAGTCCAACGCGCCGAGGTTGTGCACCGCGCCGCCGCTCGCCAGCAGCAGGACGCCGTCGTCGGCGAGCCACGCGAGCGATCGACCGAGCGCGAACAGCGCGGCCGGCGTCCACGAGCCCGGCAGCGACAGCTGCAGCACCGGCACGTCGGCCGCGGGGTACATGTGCAGCAGCGGCACCCAGACCCCGTGGTCCCACGGCCGCTCGTCGGCCCGCACGAGCTCGGGCACGCGCCGCTGCAGCTCGTCCGCGAGCGCCGTCGCCGCGGGCGCGTCGTAGCGCACGCGGTAGAGCGCGTCGTCGAAGCCGCCGAA
>CALKYL010000166.1 GCA_938003515.1 uncultured bacterium | reverse complement strand
GCATACGAGATATATCAGTGTGACTGGAGTTCAGACGTGTGCTCTTCCGATCTGTCGGCGGCGACGTCGGCCGTCAGCTCGCCGTCGACCCGGCCCGCGAGCGCCGTCAGCCGACCCGGCGCGAACGCGTCGACCAGCGGTTGCCACCTGGCGAGGTCGAGGCCGCGGCTCAGCAGCCGCGCCTTCACCGTCTTGGCCGCCGGATCGACGCGCGCGTCGACCGCGACCTCGCCGGCCGTCAGGGTGGCGGCGCCGTCGAGGACGATCTGCCCCGCGTCGCTCCGGGCGCGGCACGACAGGTCCCGCAGCGCTTCGACCAGCCGGCCGTCACGGCGCACTTCGACGGTGGCGCCGCGCAGCTCGAACTCGAAGGCGACGGCGTCCGTCGATGCGCCGCCGGGGCCGGGCTCCGCCGGAGGAACGGGCTCCTGCGGCGGGGTCGGCGAGGGCGGCGCTCCACCGTCGGTGCGGGCGAGGCCCTGGAGGTTGGTCGTGCCGTCGGCGGCCTGTTCGACATACAGCTCGAGACCGTCGACGAGCGCCGTCATGCGCACGGGCCCCGACAGTAGCGAGCCGAGCGCGAGGTCCGCGGTCATGCGGCGCAGCCGCAGGCACGGCCGGTCGGGCGCGAAGCCGGGCGGGTTCTGGATCGTGATGCCCTCGGCGGTGACCCCGGAGGACCACGAGAAGGCGAGCCGGTCGATCGTGCACGCGCCGCGCAGCCGGTCCGAGACCGCGCCGGCGATGCGCGCGCGCACGGGCCCCAGCGCGATCGCGTACGGCAGCAGCACCACCAGCGCGACGAGGACGACGAAGCCGAGCACGACCCAGCGCCGCCAGCGCCGCCGGCGCGGCCTTGGCATCGGGGTCTCGGGGGGCGGAGGGGTCGCTTCGGAGCTGGCGTGCATGCGGACGGGCCATCATGCCGAAAAAACGGGTTCCGTGAGCAAGCGGCAAACCCAGCGCGGGCCGTCGATGATCGAGCGCATCGACCTGGCCCTGGCCAGCCGGCTGATCGGCCAGGGCGTGGACGAGGACCTGCTCGCGACCGCCCAGCGCGCCCTCGACGGCGTGCGCCGTCCGGCGCCGACCGACGATGAGTTCGTGGTGTCGCTCCTGCGGTTGCGGGGCTTCGTGCTCGACGACGACGACGCGGCCGACGTGCTCGCGGGACGCAAGAGCCGCCTGTCGCCGCTCACGCAGGAGCACCGGCTGCTGCGCGGCCTGCAGCGTTGCCTCGCGCGGATCCGGCGGCACGCCTCGGCCGGCCTGCCTCCGGACGGCTGGTTCCTCGTCGAGCTGTTCCGCACGATGACCGCCGAGCTGCCGCGCTTCCGCAACAACGACGTGCGCCGCGGGCCGCCCTGGGACGCGCTGCTCTACGTCACGTATCCGCCGTCCGAGCAGCTGCGCTTCCTGCTCGACTCGTTCGACGCGAAGCGCTGCTTCCGCGACGCCCCGGTCGTGTTCCACGCCCTGCACCCGGTGCGCCAGGGTTTCCGTCTGCTGTGGCGGTTCGCGCGGCTGGCGCCGTTCCCGGACTTCAACCAGGTGATCGCGTGGCTCGGCATGAACGCGTGGCTGCAGGCCAAGGGCTTCCCGCTGCTGCGCGCCGAGCTCGGCGACCAGGAGCTCTTGGCCCGGATCCTCAGCGGCCCGCCGCCGAAGCGCATCGTGCAGTTCGAGGCGCGGCTGCTGGCCGCGTTCGAGACGGTCGCCTGAGCCGGTCCGCGGGCGTTCAGCGCCGTGCGGCCCGGAGGGAGCGCACGATCGCGCGCGGCACCGAGCGCGTGCCGTCGAGCTCGAGCCGTTCGAAGTCGATCGCCGTCAGGCGACCGGAGGTCGGCTGTCCGGCGTCGGCCTCGACGCGCTCGCCGAGCAGCCCGAGCCGGTCGCGGAAGACCTCCTCGAGCTGCTCGTGACGGCGGGCCGAGAGCGCTTCGAGCATCGCGTCGACGCGTTCGGCGAGCGCCAGCAACAGCCGCGCGCGGTCGTGCTCGCGGCCGGTCAAGAGCGCGAGCGACGTCGCGCGGCCGTCGAGGTCGCGCGGGAAGCCGGTGCGGTTGACGTTGACCCCGACGCCGATGCGGTAGGTGTCCGGGTCGCGGCTGTCGCGATCGATCAGGACGCCCGCCACCTTCTGCCCGTCGGCGAAGACGTCGTTGGGCCACTTGATGCGCAGCCGCCGACCGGCGAACGGCTCGCAGGCTTCGACGACGGCGACCGGGAGGGCCGCTGGCAGCGCCAGCGGCTCGGGCAAACGCTGCGAGACCCGGAACGTCGCCGCCAGGTCGAGGCCCGGCCGGTCGTCCCAGAACCGCTGTTGCCGGCCGCGCCCGGCGGTCTGGTGGTCGGCCCAGAACACGGCGTCGCCCGCCCCGGCCGATCCTTCCGCAAGCATCTCCATGGCAAGTGTTTGCGTTGATCCGCACGAAGCCGTGTGCACGAGCCGCGCGAAGCGCGTGCGCCGCTTGAGCAGTTGTTCGAGTTCCTCGTCGGCGGGCATGCGGTCTCGCTGCGGAAGGGCCGACATCATCGCCGACTGAAGTCGCCGGTCCAGATCTGCCGATGGTGTGGAGGTGTTGGACGGTCCGCCGTCCGCGCAGGCAAAGATGGTCCGAACTGGCGACAACCTGCCGACCGGCTTCCTCGGCCCAGTGAAGGGCTGGGGCGGCCTCGTGCCCACGGCGGAGCGCGTGCTGCAGCTGCCGCGCGAGCGGCAGCGCTGGCTGCTCGGCAGCGACGCCTACGGCTCGCTCGAGCTGATCGAGGTGCACGCGCTGACCGAGTCGCTCGGCCGCGTCGAAGAGGCGATCGGCGGCCTCGCGTCCCGGCTCGAGGACGGCGGCGCCCTGCTGCTCGACGTCGACAACCTGCAGTCGGCGCGCATGCTCCGGCTCGTGGTCGAGGGTCGGCCCGGTTCGTTCGACCCGGCGGGAAGCTCGGAGGATCCGTCGCAGCCGCTGCCGCTGCGCAGGGTGCTGCACGCGACCGCCGCCGCCGGCCTGGTGCTGCGCGACGTGCTCGCGGTGCCCTCGGGCGCCGAGGAGTTTTCGCCGGACCTCGCGCGCCGCCTGTTCGGCGCCGGCCTGATGCCGCTCGACTGGCTGCAGGGCGCGCCGCCGGCTCGCTATTGGCTGCACGCCGAGAAGATCGACGCGCTCGCCGGATCCGTGCTGATCGCCGGCAGCGACGCCGCCATGCGCGCCCGCACCGAAGCGGCGCTCGGCGCGTTCCTGCCGGAGGACTGGGAGATCGTCGCCGCCGACGTCGCCGCGGACGCGGTCGGAGAGTGCGCGCAGTGGAACCGCGCGGTCGCCGCGGCCAGGGGCGACGTCGTGTGGTTCCTGCGCGCCGGCACCGAGCCGACCGCCGCGGCGTTCGAGGCTCTGTCGGCCCGCGCCGGCGTCGGCGCGGTCGTGCCGGCAGCGCGCGGCGCGCGCATCGCCCCGGGTGACCTCGCCGGCACCATGCTGCCGCGCCTCGACGTGTTGTTCGTCGGTCCGCTGCCCGAGCGCACCGCGAACACCCGCGTCGCCCTCGAGGAATACGCGATGCTGCTCGACAGCAAGCTGCCGCCGGCCTGGCTCGTCGAGGTGCCGTTCGCATCGCCGCCGGCGCCGATCGAGCGCCCGTCGTGCTTCGCCGCCGACGCCGAGCGCATGGTCGCACGCTGGTCCGCGGTCGACCCGGACACCGAGCCTCGTGCGCCGTCGCCGGCCAACGCGCCGGCGCCGCGCACCGCCGCCGCGCCCTGGGCGGGCCGCGCCCCGCGCATCACGCTGTGCATGATCGCGCGCGACGAGGAGCAGTTCCTCGGCGCGTGCCTCGAGCACGCGAAGGGCTCGTTCGACGAGTTCGTGCTGGTGGACACCGGGTCGACCGATCGCACGATCGAGATCGCCGAGTCCTACGGTGCACGGGTGCTGCGCGAAGCGTGGGCCGACGACTTCTCGGCGCCGCGCAACGTCGGCCTCTCGGCCGCGACCGGCGACTGGATCCTCGTGCTCGACGCCGACGAGTTCCTGCAGCCCGGCAGCGTCACGCGCATCCGCGAACTCGTCGAGGCGCCGGAGGCCCTCGGATACCACCTGCGCTTCGTCAACGACTACGGCGACGGCAAGACGATCGGCGTCATGATGGTCCGGCTGTTCCGCAACCTGCCGGGCGTCGCCTACGAGAACGTCATCCACGAGCAGGTCACGCCGAGCCTGCAGCGCGTCGGCGCGGAGCTGGGGCTCGCGCTCGCCAGCTGCGACGTCGAGGTCGTGCACCACGGCTACAGCGACCGCGTGATGACCGACCGGGCGAAGAACGCCCGCAACGAGCGCCTGTTCGAGAAGCAGCTCGCCGCCGCGCCTGATGACGTCTACGGCCACTACAAGTTCGGCGACTTCCTGCGTCGCGTGCCCGGACGCTCCGCGGACGCCAAGCGCCTGCTCGACCGCTGTCTCGAGCTGATCGTCGACGGCGCGCCGACGCTGCCGCGCGGCCTCCCGTACGCCGGCGAAGTCGCGGCCCTGTGCGCGCTCGAGGCCGAACGCGCCGGCGAGTCCCGCCGCGCGCGCGACGTCGTCGACCTCGCGCTGCGCCGCTTCGTGCCGACGCCGAACCTGCACTACATCGCCGCGAGCCTCGCGCTCGCCGACGGCGACGCCGCGACCGCCATCCATCACTACCGGCGGTGCCTCGCCTACCGCGACCAGGTCCTGGTCGTGCCGATCCAGGAGGGCATCACCGGCCACGTCTCGCTGACCGGCATCGCCCAGGCCTGGCTCCTGCGCGGCGACCGCGAACGCGCGCGCCGTCTGCTCGAGCAGGCGATCGCCATCGAGCCGCGCTACGAGGTGGCGCACCTCGCCCTCTCGCGCCTGTGGCTCGAGTCGGGCGACGTCGGCCTCGCGCTTCGCACCCTGACCGACTTCCTGTCGCGCTGCCCGGCGTCACCGGGCGCGTGCCAGCAGACGATGCTCATCCTCCAGCGGATCGGTCGGACCGACGCCGCGCGGGAGATGGGAAAGCACACCGTGCGCCTCTTGGAGGCGCGCGCCCTCGACCGCGAAGCCGCGGCCGTGAACGAGATCCTGGCCAAGCTGTGACGGCCGCGACAACCCCGAAGACGGAGAAGACGATGACCACGACCACGAAGAACCCGAACGCGGCCGAGGCGCCGCCGATCCCCCCGAGCACGGGCTTCCCGACGATTCCGACCCGGATCCGCGACGTGCGCGACGCCCAGGTGCCGCCGCTCGTCGTCGAGCCGGTCGCCGAGCAGGACAAGGCCGCGATCCGGCAGAGCCTCTCGGAGCTCGGCAGCAAGCTCGCCGAGATCCACCGCACGGCCGCGGAGGCCTACCTCTCGCAGTCGCTCTACGAGGACGCGCTGCCCCATCTCCAGGCCGCCGCGACCTTCTCCCCGAGCGAGCTCGAGTACCGCATGCAGCTCGGTTTCGTCCAGTACGTGACCGGCGACGACACCAGCGCCATCGCCTCGTTCCGTGCCGTCCTCCACGCCGACGCGAACAACGCCGAAGGCTGGTTCAACCTCGGCATGGTCCTCTTCGGCCAAGAGCAGTTCGCCGAGGCCGAGCAGTGCTTCGCCAAGACCTGCGAGATCGAACCCCAGGACGCCCAGACCTGGAACAACCGCGGCGTCTGCCTCTGGCAGCTCCAGCGCGCATCCGACGCCCGCACCTGCTTCCAGAACGCGCTGAAGATCGACCCGAACGACGCCGACGCGCAGTTCAACCTCCAGAACATGTCCTGAAACTGATGGGACGAGTGTGGTCGTCCCACGTCACCGCGGAGGAATCACGAGCACTGCATGCCTGCCGGAGCTCCGGAGCCCCGGAGTCCGGCAGGAGGCAGCATGCTGTTCGTTCCCCCGCGGTGTCCTTACCGAGGCTGCCGGTATCACCACTCACCCCCGACGCGGTTCTTTCATCGCCACGGTCGCTACCAGCCGCGATGTCGGCGCCGCCCGGTGCCGCGGTTCCGATGCCGGTCCTGTAGGCGGACGTTCTCGAGGCAGACGTTCCGCTTCGACTTCCGCGATCGCCGACCGTCCGTGAACCTGCCGCTCTTCGGGCTGCTGATCGGCGGCATGGGTCTGCGACAGGCACAGCGTACGTTGGGTGTCGACGTACACACGGTTCAGGACAAGCTCCGCAAACTCGGCCAGCTGTGCCGGCAGCTCCACCGGAATCTGTCGCCGACGCTCCCGGACGGACGCACGTTTCTGCTCGACGAGGAGGAAACCTTCGAGTGCGCATCGATCCGACCGTTGACGATGCCGGTGCTGATCGAACGCGCGTCATGGTTCGTCGTGGCGACCGCCGTCGGTCGGATCCGACGGCTCGCGCTCCCAGGCAGCGCACGTCGCCGTCGGCAGGCAAGGGATGAGCGCCGGAATGGGCGCCGGCGCGACGAGAGCTCGCAGCGCGTCCGGGAGACGATGCAGGAGCTGCAGCGACGGTTGCACGGGGGCCGCTTCGTCCTGCAGACCGACGAGAAGGGGAGCTATGCCGCGATCGCGCGACGCCTGTTCGGCGATCGGGTGCTGCACGAGACGACCTCGAGCGAGCTGATCCGGACGACCTTCAATCCGTTGTTTCCGATCAACGTGACGATGGCGATGACCCGGGACAATTGCGGCCGGCTGCGCCGTCGTTCCTGGCTGGTGACGAAGAAGGCCTCACGGCTGAGGGCGCATCTGCACGTCTTCACCATCTACCGGAACTACGTGCGGCGGCGCTTCAACAGCGACCTCGAGCACGAGTGCCCAGCTTGGTTCCTCGGGCTTCTACCCAGGGCCTTGCGCCCGCAAGAGGTGCTCGCGTGGCGGCAGGACTGGGGGCCGCGGAGCGTGCACCCGATCAGCCGATCCGGCGCGGTCAGCGTGGGCCTGGTCGCCTGAGCCGCACTCGTTCCGCAACACACCAGGAATCAATGGGTAACGGGCATTCGACAACACGTTACCCATCAGTTCCTAGAGGTGTCTGGTGAGGGTGGTGCCTACGCGCAGCCCCTGCTGGCCGTAGCCGCGCAGGGCGCGCTGGCCCTTGCGCGTGCGGGACAGCTCGTCTTGGAGGCCGTGCATGCCGGCCTTGATGGCGTGCTGGAGGCGGCCGAAGGCGGAGGAGGCGTGGCTGCGAAGGCGCGCCTCGAGATCGGAGTCGTGCTCGCCGTCGCCGGCGACGCGGAGCTGCGCGTCGGCCTCGTCGAGCAGGGATGCGACTCCCTGGAGGTCGCCGCGCGTCATGGCTTCGTAGGCCTGGCTCCAGCAGGCCTCGAGTTCCCGGAGCGCGAACGCGACCGGGCCGTCGGTCGCGGCGTCGGGCGGGGCGGTCCGGGGTTCAGGCCGGGACGACGCCATCCCAGCCTTCCTTCAGCGTGCGCAGCACCTGCAGCGCGTTGTCGACGCCGATCGGCGTGCGCTGGAGGTTGGCCTGGCTGAGCTGGTCGAGCGAGAACTCGTAGAGGCGGTCGAGGTTGCCGGCGATCTCGCCGCCCGCGGCGTGGTCGAGGCTGGCGCGCAGCTCGCCGATGATGCCCATCGCCTTGCTCAGGGCGTTGCCGACCTCGGGCGAGCGGGCGGTCTTCGCCTCGGCGAGGCCGATGCGGCTCTTCTCGAGGTTCTTGATCGCGCCGTCGTAGAGCATCTTGACGAGCTTCTCGGGCGAGGCGGTCAGGACGGCGTTGCGCTGGTAGGTCGCGGCGGCGTGTGCGTAGCTCATCGGGCTTCTCCTTGTGGGGGTGGTCGGGGGCGAGGCGCTCAGGCGCCGAAGTTGAAGTTGAGGGCGCCGAGGGAGCTGCCCTGGCTCTGCAGTCGGCCGAGCAGCGTCTCGAGGTTGGCGTACTTGGCGGTCAGCTGCTGCTCGTAGAGCGTCAGGCGCCGTTCGGCCTGGTCGATGCGGCCCTGGGTCTGCTTTACGAGGCGGTCGAAGCCGTCGTTGCGCGCCTTGATGAGTCCGTCGACGGAGTCGGTGTAGACGTCGATCTGCTCCTCGAGCCGCGCGGCGAAGCCTGCGGCGTCGGTGAACATCCGGGCGACGGCCTGTTCGTCGTCGTTGAGCGCGTCGATGAACTTCTGCTGGTCGAACTCGAGCTTGCCCTGCGTGTCCGCCTTGACGCCGATCTGGGACAGCATCTGGTAGGCGGGGTTTCCGGTCGTCGTGACGACGCCGCCGACGACGGTGCGGAGGCTCGACCGCATCGAGCGCAGGGTCGAGTCGCCGAAGAGCGGGCTCGAGGCCTTGCCCTCCGCGTCGAGCGCGTTCTGGGTCGTGAAGAAGCCGACGACCGCGTTGTAGGCGTCGACGAAGTCCTTGACCTTCTTGGCGGTCTCCTCGCCGTCGGTCGCGACGGTGATGGTGACGTCCGTGCCCGGATCGGAGACGGACTTGAGCTCGAGCGTGATGCCCCCGAACAGGTCGCCGATCGAGTTGGTCGAGCGCTCGATGGTGATGCCGTCGAGGTCGAGCCGCGCGTTCTGCGCCGCCTGGCCGCCGGTGTTGAGGTCGTCGACGAAGGCCTGGAAGGCCGGGCCGCCGTCGACGTAGCTCAGCGTGAAGGCGTTGTCGACGCCCGGCTCGGCGCCGCGCACGACCAGCTGGTAGCGCTCGGCCGGCACCGGGTTGCCGGTGTCGATGACCTCGGCGCGCACGCCGGTGCCGTTCGCGGCGTTCTCGGCGTTGATCGCTGCGGCGATCGCGTCGAGGTTGTTGTCCGCGCTGATCGCGTAGCTCTGGCCGTCGACGTCGAGCTGGATCTCGACGATGCCCTGCTGGCCACCGATCGGGTCGGTGCGCGACGCGGCGCCCGCCGAGTTGACCTGGGCCTTCGCCAGCTGCAACACCTCGACGGCGTACGTGCCCGGCGTCGCCGAGCTGTCGGCTCGCGCGGTCAGCACGCTCTCGTCGTCCGAGGCGGCCGTCATCTGCAGGAAGCTGCCGGTGGTCTTCAGCGCCTTCGCCGCGCTGGTCAGCTTGTCGAGCAGGCCGTCGAGGTCGCCGAACAGGGACTTCTGTCGCGTGATCGACGTCTTCTTCTGCTCGAGCGCGCGGATCGGGCGCTCCTCGATGGCGAGCAGCGCCGAGATGATCGCCTGCGTGTCGAGGCCGGAGGCGAGGCCTCCGAAGCTGATTCCCGCGGTCGACATGGTCGTTGGTGACGGAACGACTCCGTCTTCTGGACTATCGGAATCGGCGGGGTGGCACTTGACGGGCTGGTCCGGTTTCGCGCGTTGCCGCCGGAGGTTGCGGCAGCGGAAGGTCTCACAACGAGCGGTCGACCAGCGAGCCCAGCGACTCGCGCAGCGACTCGACCAGGCTCTGCGACCCCGCCTCCGGCACCTCGCGGACCACCTCGCCGGTGCGCCGGTCCCGGATCAGGAAGCGGACCTGCTGGCTGTCGGGATCGACCTCGATGTCGAGTTCGGTGCCGCCGGGCATCTTGAGGAAGCGCGCGACGACGTCGAGGGCGCGCCGGCGGCGGGCCTCGGTGTCGGGGTCCGGCTGCTGCCGGGCCTCCCTCTCGACCTGGCTCGAGGCCAGGGCCCCGCCGTGCTCCGGCCGCACCGGCGCCGGCGCTTCCCGCGGCTGCTCGGGGCGCTCCGCGCTCTGCTGCGAACGGCTGCGAAGCTCGGGCGTGCGGTCGCCGAGCGAGGTGCGGTCGAGGTCCATGGGTCTCCTGATCGGTGCCGACAGGCGCCGGACGCGCGTCCGGCGCCTGCCTCCTCCCTGCGAGCCCGCGCGCCCGATCAGCCGAGCAGGCGCAGGGCCGACTGGGGCAGGGCGTTGGCCTGCGACAAGACGGAGATGCTGGCCTGCTGGAGGAGCGTGGTGCGGGTCAGCAGCGCCGTCTCGAACGCGACGGCGACGTCGCGGATGCGCGATTCGGCGGCGATGAGGTTCTCGACGGTGATGGCGC
>CALKYL010000165.1 GCA_938003515.1 uncultured bacterium | reverse complement strand
CTGCGGCGGCTCGCGGCCCCGCTGCGCGAACGGCTCGGCCCGGCCCGCCCGCGCCAGCGCGAGGGGCGCTAGGCGCGGTCCTGCGGTCAGCCCTTCTTCCTGCGCGGCTTCGGCGGCTCGGTCGGTTCGCGCCCGAGCCGCTCCCGCAGCGCCCGGCGCAGCAGGAACTCGATCTGGCCGTTGATGCTGCGCATGTCCTGCTCGGCCCAGCGGCGCAGCTCGTCGAACAGCCGCGGCGGCAGGCGCAGCAGGAAGCCCTTCTTCTCGTCGGCCACGGTCCCGCGCGTCAGCCGTAGATCGTGCCCGCGTTGACGACCGGCTGGGTGCCGCGCTCGGAGCACAGCACGACCAGCAGGTTCGAGATCATCTGCGCCTTGCGCTCTTCGTCGAGCGTCACGACGTCGCTGTCCTGCAGCTGCTGCAGCGCCATCTGCACCATGCTGCACGCGCCGTCGACGATGCGCGTGCGCGCGTCGATGATCGCCTCGGCCTGCTGCCTCTGCAGCATCGCGCCGGCGATCTCCGGCGCGTAGGCGAGGTGGCGCAGCCGCGCCTCGAGGACCTCGATGCCCGCGCGCGCGAGCCGCTGCTCGAGCTCCTGCTGCAGCTCGTCGTTGATCGAGTCGCTGCTGCCGCGCAGCGACGTCTCGTCGTCGTGCGGCGTGTCGTACGGGTGCATCGACGCGAGGTGGCGCAGCGCCGACTCGGTCTGCACCTCGACGTAGGACTCGTAGTCCTCGACGTCGAACGCCGCCTGCGCGGTGTCGCGCACGCGCCAGACGACCACCGCGCCGATCTCGATCGGGTTGCCGCGCTTGTCGTTCACCTTCAGGTGCTCGCTGTTGAAGTTGTGCGCGCGCAGGCTGATCGGGCGGCGCACGGCGAACGGGTTGATCCAGAAGAAGCCGTCGCGCCGCAGCGTGCCGACGTACTTGCCGAACAGCACCGCGACCTTCGACTGGTTCGGGTTGACGATCACGAGCCCGCGGAAGGTCAGGCCCATCGCGATCATGCCGGCGAAGAAGCCGCCGAGCAGGAGCCCGCCGCGGCCGCCGTCGCCGTCGTGGAACGCGCGCACGGCGAACACGAAGCACAGGATCGACGCGGCGAGCAGCAGGATGCCCAGCAGCAGGTACAGGATGCCGTTGCCGGGGTTCGGGTAGTCGGTCTCACGCGACGGGGCGTTCATGGGCGGTCTCCGAGTGGTATCGGTATGATATCACAGTGATAGCCCCAGGTGGCCGGCCGCGCGCGGGTCCTGTCGCCGCTTCCGCGGCGCGCGCGAGGCCGGCTACGCCTCGGCCCGGTAGTCGTCCGAGAACGGCAGCGCGCCGACGAAGCGGCGGCCGTAGGCCTTCGTGCGCACGCGCGGGTCCATGACGACGACCTTGCCGCGGTCCTGGGCGCCGCGGATCAGCCGGCCGAAGCCCTGGCGGAACTTGAGGATCGCCTCGGGCAGCGTGTGCTCGGCGAACGGATCGCGCCCGCGCCGCCGCAGCAGTTCGAGCCGCGCCTGGGTCAGCGGGTGGCCGGGGCTCTGGAACGGCAGCCGCGTGACGACGACCAACGTCAGCGCGTCGCCGCGCACGTCGATGCCTTCCCACAGGCTGTCGGTGCCGAGCAGCACCGACGTCGGCTCTTCCCGCTTTCGCTCGAGCAGGCGCGCCAGCGGCGCTTCGCCCTGCACGAGCAGCTCGATGCCGGCGTCGGCGAGCGGCGCGCGCAGCGCCGCGCCGAGGTGGCGCACGAAGTCCCACGACGTGCACAGGACCAGGGCGCGGCCGCCGTTGTCGAGCACGTGGCGCGTCGTGCGCACAGCGACCTCGCGGCGGAAGGCGTCCGCCTCGCGCCCGGGGTCCGGCATCGCCTCCTCGAGCACGAGGCCGACGTGGCGGTCGTAGTCGAACGGCGAGCCGACGCGCAGCGTCGCCGCGCGGTCGAGGCCGAGCTGGCCGCGCAGCCAGCCGAAGCCGTCATCGTCGCCTTCGCCGAGCGTCGCGCTGGTGAGCACCGCAGTCGGGCCGGCGTCGAACAGGTGCTTGCGCAAGGCGTCGCTGACGTCGAGCGGCGCCCCGCACAAGATCGCGCCGTGGCGGCCCGGCTCGAGCCAGCGCACCAACGGCGTCTCGGCGACCGGGTTCGGCACGCACAGCGCGCGCAGCGTCGCGCACAGGGCGTCGAGGCCGTTGGCGCGCGCCTGCAGCTCCATCTGCGCGTCGACCTGCACCGCGCGCACCGCCGCCGCGGCGAGCTCGCCGGACAGCGCGCGCAGGACCGGCGACAACGGCTCGTCCACTTCCTCGTCGCCGAGCGCCACGCCGTCGTTGCCCTGTCGGCCGCGCAGCCGTTCGTGCAGCGCCGCGAAGAACTCCTCGTTCAGCCGGTGCGCCTGCTCCCACAAGAGGATCGCGGCCGGTCCGCCGTGCCGGGCGAGCAGGCTCTTGTCGCTGCGGCGGCCGTGCACCCGCCGCAGGTGCCAGCCGACCGTCGTCCTGCCGACGCGCAGGCCGAGGCTCTCGGTGGCGGTGCGCTCGAGGTGGTGGGCCTCGTCGAACACGACCACGCGGTGCGCCGGCAGGTACGACGCGCCGGCGATGCGAAGCGCGAGGTCGGCGAAGTAGAGCGCGTGGTTGACGACCAGCACCTGCGCGGTCTGCATGCGCCGCCGCGCGCGCTGCCAGTGGCAGCGGTCGTAGTGCTTGCACGCGCGCTGCAGGCAGTTGCCGTGCTCGGCCTGGACCTCCTCCCAGACGTCGGCGCGCGGCGGCGTCTCGAGCTCCTGCCGCGTGCCGTCCTGCGTGGTCAGCGACCAGTCGACGATGCGGCGCAGCTGCGCGTGGCGCTCGGGGTCCTCGAACAGGGCCGGCTCCCGCTCGGCCATGTGCATGCGGCGCAGGCACAGGTAGTTGTTGCGGCCGATCGCCGTGACCGACGACCACTCGAACGGCAGCACCGCATGCAGGAACGGCAGGTCCTTGTGCTCGAGCTGCTCCTGCAGCGCGATCGTGCGCGTCGACACGACGACCGGCCCCTCGCCCTGGTGCCGGTCCGCGTGCAGCGCCGCCGGCAGCAGGTAGGCGAACGACTTGCCGGTCCCGGTGCCGGCCTCGGCGATCAGGTGCCGCCGCTCCCGCAGCGCCGCCTCGACGGCCTCGGCGAGCGCGAGCTGCTGCGGCCGCACCTCGAAGTCCGGCAGCCGGCGCGCGACCGGGCCGTCGGCGCCGAGCAGCGCGCGCACGTCGGGGTGCTCGTCGCTCACAGCGGCAGCCGCGCCTCGGACGCGCCCGCCGGCGTGCGCAGGAAGTCGGCCGGCAGCAACAGGCGGTTCCACTGCGGCAGGCGCCGGTCGTGCAGCACCGGCAGCGGCTCGAAGCGGCCGTGCGCCCCCTGCGGGCCGCGCCGGAGCCGCGCGCCGAGCGCGCCGTGCGTTCGCACCCAGTGGCGGTTCCTGCGCACCTTGGCGTGATGGTCGCGGAACTCGTAGGTGACGACCAGCATCTCCGGCAGCACGAAGCGCACCGGGTGCACCTCGAGCACGTGGCCGACCGAGACGTCGCCGTGCACGAGCACCTGGCGGAGCTGGAACACGCCGGCGAGCCAGGCCATCAGGATCAGCGCGCCCGGCACGACCATCGCGACCAGCCAGAACCGGGCGTACAGCCACCGCCGTTCGGCCCGCAGCACGCCGCCGACGATGCAGTGCACGTTGCCGTCGTCGGCGAGCACGCGCACGTCGGCCGACGCGTCGGGTTGGTGCGAGCCCGCCGGCACGAAGCACATGCCGTAGATCTCGACCTCCTGGCCGTCGGCGGACCAAGGGAACCGGTAGTGCACGAAGTTCCACTCGCGGCCGTCGAAGGCCCGCGCGGGGAGGACCTTGGTGACCGTGCCCGTGACGGTGCGGGTCGGCCCCGCCTCCAGCCGACGGCCGCTGTCGAGCGCGCCGCCGGACTGCAGGAACATCGCCCACGCGATCAGGGTGCCGAGCACGACGAGCGCGCCGCCCAGCGCCAGCAGCGGCCAGCGGTGGGCGAGCAACGGTCGCAGGCGCGCGTGGCGCGGCGCCGGCGGGATGCTGCGCACGTCGGATTGCATCGGCGTCGGGGAACTGTCGTGGGTCGCCGAGGCCCCGCGCTCGCGCGGGTCGTGCACGGCGGGCTGCAGGCTACCGCATGCGCGGCGCCGCTGGAATCGCCGCGCCGGCGGCCGTCGCTTCGCGCGGCTTCGCCGGCCGGAGGCAGCGAGCTGCGGGCGCCCGACCTCGCTCCTCGCGGAGCTCTGCTCGGCGCTCAGTCGAAACGCCAGGTCTGCAGCGTGCGCACGTAGTTGGCGCGTTCGTAGGCCCGCGGGTCGGGCGTGCGGGCCAGGTCCATGCTGCCGCGCATCTGCCGCAGCGATTCGTAGCCGTGCTCCTCGAGCCAGGCCGCGAGGCCGCGCCGCAGCTCGCCGAGGCGCCCGACGCCGCCGGTGACGAGCGCCGCCACGACCTGCACGGCATGCGCACCGCACATGATCGCCTTGACCGCGTCGAGCGGCGTGTGCACGCCGCCCGAGACGGCGAGACCGGCGCCGTTCTGCCCCGAAAGGACCGCGAGCCAGCGCAGGCGCAGCGCCAGCTCGCTCGACGTCGACAGCTGCATGTGCGTGCGCACCTCGAGCTCTTCGACGTCCAGGTCGGGCTCGAAGAAGCGGTTGAACAGCACCAGGCCGCGCGCACCCGCGTCGTGCAGGCGCTTCGCGAGGTGCGGCAGCGACGTGTAGAACGGCGACAGCTTGACCGCGACCGGCATCTCGACCGCCTCGGCGACGCCGCCGACGATGCGCACGACCTCGTCTTCGATCTCGGCCGCGGAGCGCCGCGCGTCGGTCTGCACGTCGTAGAGGTTGAGCTCGAGCGCGTCGGCGCCGGCGTCGTCGATGCGGCGCGCGTAGTCGAGCCAGCCGCCCGGGCTGTGGCCGTTGAGCGACGCGGCGACCGGGATGCCGACGGCGTCCTTGACCGCCTCGAGGTGGGCGAGGTACTCGCCCGGGCCGAACACCTGGCCGGGCGGCTCCGGCAGGTACGACGTCGCCTCGCCGTGCGACTCGGCGTGCGTCGCGACCGCGCGATGGTGCGCGAGCGCGTCGCGGTCGAGCTGCTCCTCGAACAGCGAGCGCAGCACCAGCATCGACGCGCCGGCCTCCTCGAGCCGGCGAACGCGGTCGAGGTCGTCGGCCAGAGGTGACGCGCCCGCGACGAAGGGGTGCGGCAGCTCGAGCCCGAGCCAGGTCGTCGACAGGTCCATCGTCACTCCTCGCCGTCGGCGCGCACCGCGGCGGGTGCGTCCGGGAAACGCAGCTGCGCGATGTGATGGTAGACCGCCATGCGGCGTTCGGCCGCGCGCTGCGCGCCGGCCGCGTAGCGGCGGAAGCCCTGCGGGTCGATGCGCTCGACCATGCGGAAGCGCGCTTCGTTGCGCATGTATTCGGCGACCGGGATGCGCCCGCCGGCCGCGTCGACGACCAGCGGCGGCTCGCCGCGCTCGACGGCCCGCGGGTCGTAGCGGAACAGCGGCCAGACGCCGCTCTGCACCGCGCGCTTCTGCTGGTCGGCGCCGAACACGAGGTCGTAGCCGTGCGCGATGCACGGGCTGTAGGCGATCACCAGCGACGGGCCCGGGTAGGCCTCGGCTTCGCGCAGCACCCGCACCGTGTGCGCGTCCTGCGCGCCGATCGCGACGCTGGCGACGTAGACGTGCCCGTAGTGCAGCGCCATCAGGCCGAGGTCCTTCTTGTCGACCGGCTTGCCGCGCGCGGCGAACTTCGCGGCGGCGCCGAGCGGGGTCGCCTTCGACGCCTGGCCGCCGGTGTTCGAGTAGACCTCGGTGTCGAGCACCAGCACGTTGACGTCGTGCGGGCCCGCGAGCACGTGGTCGAGGCCGCCGTAGCCGATGTCGAACGCCCAGCCGTCGCCGCCGACGAGCCAGACGCTCTTCGGCACGAGGTAGTCGGCGAGCCGGTCGAGCTCCCGGGCTTCGGGCACGGCGATCGCGCCGAGGCGCCGGCGCAGCTCGGCGACGCGTCCACGCTGGGCGGCGAGCCACGCGGCGGCGTGCTCGGGCTCGCCGAGCAGCTCGCCGACGAGCGCGTCGGCGTCGAGCGCGGTCGCGAGGCCGTGCAGCAGCTTCTTCGCGCGCAGCCGCAGCACGTCGACCGACAGGCGCATGCCGAGGCCGAACTCGGCGTTGTCCTCGAACAGCGAGTTGGCCCAGGCCGGCCCGCGGCCGTGCGCGTCGGTCGTGTACGGCGTCGTCGGCAGGTTGCCGCCGTAGATCGACGAGCAGCCGGTCGCGTTCGCGATCAGGAGGCGGTCGCCGAACAGCTGCGTCAAGAGCTTGACGTAGGGGGTCTCGCCGCAGCCGGCGCAGGCGCCGGAGAACTCGAACAGCGGCTGCAAGAGCTGCGAGCTGCGCACGTCGAGCTTCGCCAGGCCGGCGGGATCGACCTCGGGCAGGTCGGCGAAGAACGCGAAGCGCGCGCGTTCGCGCTCGCGCACGTCGTGGACCGGCGTCATGTCGATCGCCTTGTGGCGCGGGTTCGCCTTGTCCTTGGCCGGGCAGACGGCGACGCAGAGCGAACAGCCGGTGCAGTCGTCGGGCGCCACCTGGATCGTGTAGCGCCGGCCCGGCAGCTCCTTGTCGCGCCATTCGTGCGAGGGGAAGCCGTCCGGCGCGGCCGCGAGCGCGGTCGGCTCGTACACCTTGGCGCGGATCGCCGCGTGCGGGCACATCAGCGCGCACTTGTTGCACTGGATGCAGACGGCGGGATCCCAGACCGGCACCGCGCGCGCGATCGCGCGCTTCTCCCAGCGCGCCGTGCCGGTCGGCCACGTGCCGTCGGGCGGGAACGCGCTGCACGGCAGCAGGTCGCCCTGGCCGGCGAGCATCGCGGCGGTCACGCGCTGCACGAAGTCGGGCGCAGCCGGGGGCACGACCGGCGGCCGGCGGCGCGTCGAGGTCGGCGAGGCGGGCACCGGCACCGGGTGCAGGTGCGCCAGCGCCGCGTCGACCGCCCTGAAGTTGCGGCGCACGACCTCCTCGCCCTTCTTGCCGTAGCTCTTCTCGATCGACGCCTTGATCGCGGCGATCGCCTCGTCCTTCTGCAGCACGCCCGACAGCGCGAAGAAGCACGTCTGCATGATCGTGTTGACGCGGCCGCCGACGCCGGCCTGCTTCGCCACGGCGTCGGCGTCGATCGCGAACACGCGGAGCCGCTTGTCCAGGACCTGGTGCTGCGCCTCGGCCGGCAGCTCGTCGAACACGCGGTCGGCCGGGAACGGCGCGTTGAGCAGCAGCGTCGCGCCGTCGTCGGCGGCCGCGAGCACGTCGATCTTGTCGAAGAAGCCGAACTGGTGGCAGGCGACGAAGCCGGCGCGGCGGATCAGGTAGGGCGCCTCGAAGCGCTCGGGCCCGAAGCGCAGGTGCGAGACGGTCATCGCGCCGGACTTCTTGCTGTCGTAGACGAAGAAGCCCTGCGCGTGCAGGTCGGTCGCTTCGCCGAGGATCTTGATCGAGCTCTTGTTGGCGCCGACGGTGCCGTCGGCGCCGAGGCCGTAGAACACCGCTTCGGTGCGGGCGCCGCGCGGCAGCTCGAGGTCGCGGTCGAAGTCGAGCGAGCGGTGGGTGACGTCGTCGACGATGCCGACCGTGAAGCCGTGCCGCGGCGCGTCGCCGG